>NZ_VWWG01000089.1:0-234 GCF_011753085.1 Burkholderia sp. Tr-862 | reverse complement strand
AATACAGGGCAAAGCTGGTGCAGACGATGAGCATGAGTGAGTGCAAACGTGGCAGAAAGCTAGAAAGAAGAGTAATAAAGCAGACATGTGCAAAATGACGATCATAGGAAGATGGGGTGTTATAAGAGTCGACATAGTGGATATAGGAAGGAGAGAATTTCAGAGAGTGATAACTTTGAAAATACGGAAGTACGGATGAAGGCAGCATAATTTGTTGTTTTTTTTTTTTTTTTA
>NZ_VWWG01000088.1:0-28905 GCF_011753085.1 Burkholderia sp. Tr-862 | reverse complement strand
CGCCCGCCCGGCCCGCGTCGCCGTCGCGGGGCCCGGCGCCATGGCCGGCGGCCCGCCGCGTATGGCCCACGGCCCGCACCACCCACCGTCCGGCCAGCCCAAAAACCCGATGCTGCGCTGCGCCACTCCTGTACAATTCGCCCTGTTTCAACGTTCCCAGCCAGAGCTGCCGCCATGTCCGAGCCCATCGACCTCTCGCAGATCGCACCCACGCTGAAAGCAGAAATCCTCGCCGAAGCGCTGCCGTACATCCGCCGCTACCACGGCAAGACCGTGGTCATCAAATACGGCGGCAATGCGATGACGGAAGAGCGGCTCAAGCAAGGCTTCGCGCGCGACGTGATCCTGCTGAAACTGGTCGGCATCAATCCGGTGATCGTCCACGGCGGCGGTCCGCAGATCGATCAGGCACTGAAGAAGATCGGCAAGGCCGGCACCTTCATCCAGGGCATGCGCGTCACCGACGAAGAGACGATGGAAGTCGTCGAATGGGTGCTGGGCGGCGAAGTGCAGCAGGACATCGTGACGCTGATCAACCACTTCGGCGGCCATGCGGTGGGCCTGACGGGCAAGGACGGCGGCCTGATCCACGCGCGCAAGCTGCTGATGCCGGACCGCGACAACCCGGGCCAGTACATCGACATCGGCCAGGTCGGCGAAGTGGAGGCGATCAATCCGGCCGTCGTAAAGGCGCTGCAGGACGACGCGTTCATCCCGGTGATCTCGCCGATCGGCTTCGGTGAGGACGGCCTGTCGTACAACATCAATGCCGACCTCGTCGCCGGCAAGCTCGCGACCGTGCTGAACGCCGAGAAGCTGCTGATGATGACCAACATCCCCGGTGTGATGGACAAGGACGGCAACCTGCTGACCGACCTGTCGGCACGCGAGATCGACGCGCTGTTCGAGGACGGCACGATCTCGGGCGGCATGCTGCCGAAGATCTCGTCGGCGCTCGACGCCGCGAAGAGCGGCGTGAAGTCGGTGCACATCGTCGACGGCCGGATCGAGCACTCGGTCCTGCTGGAAATCCTGACCGAGCAGCCGTTCGGCACGATGATCCGCTCGCATTGAGCACACGCCGCCTGCCCAAGCGTCCCGACCTGCCGGCGTCGCTGCGACGCCGGCGCATCTCCCGCAGCCGGCCGCGTGCCGGCGCGCCGGTCTGGCTGTTCGATCTCGACAACACGCTGCACCACGCATCGCACGCGATCTTTCCGGAGATCAACCGCGCGATGACGCAGTACATCATCGACACGCTCCACGTCGGGCGTGCCGAGGCCGACCGGCTGCGCACCGGCTACACGCAGCGCTACGGCGCCGCGCTCCTCGGCCTCACGCGCCATCATCCGATCGATCCGAACGACTTCCTGCGGGTCGTCCACACGTTTGCCGACCTGCCCGCGATGCTGCGCGCCGAGCGCGGCCTCGCGCGCATCATCGCCGCGCTGCCGGGCCGCAAGTTCGTGCTGACCAACGCGCCGGAGAACTACGCGCGTGCGGTACTGCGCGAGCTGCGCATCGAGCGGCTGTTCGAGCGCGTGATCGCAATCGAGCACATGCGTGATCGGCGCACATGGCGCGCGAAGCCCGACCACACGATGCTGCGCCGGACCTTGCGTGCCGCGCATGCGCGGCTGGCCGACGCGATCCTCGTCGAAGATACCCGCAGCCACCTGAAACGCTACAAGCGGCTCGGCATCGGTACCGTATGGATCACCGGCCACCTGCCGGGCCATCTGCCGAGCATCGGCCGTCCACATTATGTCGACCAGCGCATTCGTTCGTTAAAATCGCTCCGACTGGGCACACGATCGGGGCGACAGAAATGCAGCCGACTTACCCGCAGGACCAAGCCGTAAAGGAAGACCAGGCCACGCCGTCCCGCCCGCGCCCGAAGCCGGGCGAGCGGCGCGTGATGATCCTGCAGACGCTCGCCGCGATGCTCGAGGCACCCAAGGCCGAAAAAATCACGACCGCCGCGCTCGCGGCCCGGCTCGATGTGTCGGAAGCGGCGCTCTACCGGCATTTCGCCAGCAAGGCGAAGATGTACGAAGGGCTGATCGAATTCATCGAGCAGGCGCTGTTCGGCCTCGTCAACCAGATCGTAGCGAAGGAGCCGAACGGCGTACTGCAGGCGCGCACGATCGCGCTGACGATGCTCAATTTCGCCGCGAAGAATCCGGGCATGACGCGCGTGCTGACCGGTGAGGCACTCGTCGGAGAGGACGAGCGCCTCACCGAACGCGTGAACCAGCTGCTCGACCGGATCGAGGCGACCGTCAAGCAATGCCTGCGCGTTGCGCGCACGGAGGCGGATGCGCCCGACGGTGCGGCGCCGTTCGAACTGCCGGCCGACTACGATCCCGCCGCGCGCGCGAGCCTGCTCGTCAGCTACGTGATCGGCCGGTGGCACCGCTTCGCGAAGGGCGGGTTCCAGAAGCCGCCCGCCGAGCAGGCCGATGCGCATTTGCGGCTGATCCTGCAGTGAACGCGTGACACGGATTCCGGCAGGGCACTGAAGCGCCCGGGCAAGCAGCGGCTTTCACGGCCCCCCGAATCACCACTCCGTCACGCGCCGGTGGTCGGTCAGGCGAACCGACGTCTGCGCAGCATGGCTTTCTACCGCCGCCGGTATTGGCTTGCTCGCTTCCCAGTGCGTCAGCTCGACCTGCAATGCGCGCAGCGCGTCGCCACACGGCCAGTCGGCGCCGCATCGGTCGCGCGCTCCCGATACGGACGGATCTGCCGGCCCCGCGGGTCGAGGCTGCGCCGGCACGCGACGCAACGTGGCTTTCGCGGATACCGGCCGCGACGCCTCCGGTTTGCGGGCACGCACGCTCCCGCTATCGGGCCGCCGAAGTGACGTCGGCCGCAATGCCGATACCGGATGCCCGCTCGCCCCGCGGACTGGATGGGGTAACGCATTCGCCTGGCTGGCCGTCGGCGCAGAGGGTGGCACCAAAGCCAGCGCTGAATCCGAAACCGGCGTTGCAGGCGGCACCGGCTCCGCCTCACGGGCCGCCGCGACAACCGACGCGGACGCCCGTTGGCCCGCGGGCAGGCTGCCCCGGGCCGGATGGCCCAACTCCGCGCCGCGGACTGCCATCATCCCGCCGAACAACGCCATTAACGCTGCACCGAGCAATGCGCCGCCGATCGCGGACAATACGAGGCGACTGCGACTGCGGCCGCGCTGTAGCGGCCGGCGGCTCCATGCCAGATTGTCGTGCCCGAAATCGGCCGCGCACACGTCGGCGGCGATAACAAAACGACGGCTCGACAGATAGACCGCCCCCGGCGACGAGCGCGCGAAGTGATCGGTGACGCCGTGCCGAACGCCATAAGGACCGGGCAGGTAGGAAGCCGCTCTCGGCGGCGGCAATGCAAACCAGTTCTCGATCGATCCAGGATTCATGATTTCCCCTCGTTGCGCGGCCGGTGCCGGACACCGCGCGATACGTCATCCCTCACGCAGCCATTGCACGAGCATGCCCGCCGATGCGTAGCCCCGCAGCGTCGCGGCATAGCCATCGAATCGGTACGCCACCTCGTTGACGCGATTGTTATAGTCGTCGTTCTCGGCAATCAGCACGTCCAGCAGCGAGCGGCGCCCGAGGTGATACCACTGGTCGAAGAACGCGCTACGCACGCGCGCCGACTCGACCGACAGGTCGCGATACTGATCCGCCCGCTCGCCGAACGCGTGCGCATCCTCCTCCGCGCTGCGCACCTGATATTCGAGATCCAGGCGCATCTGTTCGACTTGACTCCAGCTCGCCGACGCACGGAACGTCGCCGCGTTCGTCGCCGCAGTCGCCGAGCCGCCGGTGAACGCATTCCACGTCAACGTGAGCATCGTCTGCCACGGCATGCGGCGTCCGATGGCATCCTGGCCGGTATTCGTGCTGACGACCCAGTTCAGTTGCGGCCTGGACGCCGCGCGCACCGCATCGCGGTTCAGTTCGGCCGCGCTCGCTTCAGCGCGCGCCTGTCGAAGGCGCGGGTTTTCATCGAGCGCGGACATCAGCCGGTCGAGATTGCCGGGATGCAGCGGCCAGTGCGAGTCCGTCAACATGAGCATCGGCACCGGCCGCTCGCCCACCAGCTTGCGAAGATTCAGCTCGACCGTTCGGTATTTCGCCAGCGCCGCATCGCGACTCGCCTCGGCCTGCAGCAAACGGGCTTTCGCCTGGGTGAGCTCGCTGCCGCGACCGCGATCGACCGCGACGATCTCCTCGAGCATCCGCACGAGACGCGTCATCCGGTCGACGAAGCGCTGACTCAACGTGGCGATGTTGCGCTGCTTCGACAGCTCGACGAGGGTCGCCGTGACCTGATAGGCGGAATCTTCCATCTGCGCAACGTAGCGCTCCTGACCCGCGCTCGCGAGATCCTGCCGGCTGCCGATCGTTTTCTCGGTGCGGCCCCAGTCGAACAGCGTCGTCGTCAGGTTCACGCTCAGCGCGTTGCCCGGATCGTATGCGCTGCCGGCGTTCGAGCCGAACTGCGCGGCGCGCGTCTGGCCGTTCAACTGCAATTGCGGCCACCGCGCGCCTTTCGCCTGATCGACATCCGACTGCGCCGCCTGGTACTCCGCGTAAAGGCGCCGCACCTGCGGACTGACGTCGACGGCCGCTTCCGCCGCGGCATACAGCATCTGCCGCAATTCGCGCTCGGTCATCGCGCGCCCCGCGGCAGGTGCCGACGCGGAATCATCGCGCGTCGGCGCGGATGCGCCCGTGCGTCCATCGGACACGGTGGAAGTAGCCTGCGCGTCGGTCGATGCCGACGCCATCGCAACACGTGGCGGCACGATATTGGCGGCGTGCGCGGTCCCGGCCGATTGCCACATCGACAAGACCAGCAGTAGCGCCGATGCGGCAACACGAAGCCCCACTCGAGATTCGCGCGCATCGATGCATGCGCCGTTCATTCGACATCCGCTCATACTCAACGCTCCCTGAAGGCCTCGCGGGCCTTGAAGATCGGCTTGAGCAGGTAATCGAGCACCGTCTTCTCGCCGGTGCGGATATCGACCGTCGCCTGCATGCCCGGCAATACCGGCAGACGCTTGCCGGCCGCGACGAGCGCGTCCGAGTCCGTCTCGACCATGAGCCGGTAATAATTCGCGTCGGGACGCCCCATCGCCGCCTTCTGATCGTCCTTCAACGTGTCCGGACCGATGCTGACAACGTGCCCGTGCAATCCGCCGTAGATCGAGAAGTCGTACGCGCTCAGCTTCACGAGCACCGGCAACCCCGGCCGCAGGAACGCGACGTCGGACGGTTTGATCCGCGCTTCGACCAGTACGCGGCCGTCGAGGGGGGCAATCTCCATGATGTGTTCGCCCGACTGCACGACACCGCCCGCCGTGCGGATGCGGATGTTCTTCACCACGCCGCGCATCGGCGCGACGACATCGGTGCGCGCCAGCACGTCCGCGCGCCCGGCCAGCACCTCGTTGGTTTGCGCGAGCTCCTGCTCGAGCCGCGACAGCTCGGTACTGGCCTCCGCGGTGAAACGGCTCCGGCGTTCGGCGATCTGCGCGGCGATGTCCGTCGACTGACGCCGCATGCGCAGGATCTCGACTTCCGAGACCAGCCCCTTCGCCGCGAGCGGCTCCGACATCGCGATCTCGCGCCGGACCAGCGCCTGGCTCTTCTCCAACGCGGTGACCTGCTCGTCGAGCGCGCGGCGGCGGGCGCGGTAGGTTGCGGTGGCCTGCGCGACGAGGCCAGATTCACGCTTCACGTCTTCCGGAAAGTCCAGCGGTGCGCCATAGGCTTCGGCACGCGCGCGTGACACGCTCGCCTTCAGCTCCAGCGCCTTGGTCAACACTTCGCGATAGCTCGATTGCGCGCGCGCCGGATCGATCTTCGCGAGCAACTGCCCTTTTTCGACCACCTCGCCCTCGCGCACCGCCACGCTCTGGACGATGCCGCCCTCGAGGCTCTGGATCAATTGTTCGCGGCTCGGCGATACGACCGTCGCATCGCTGCGCGTGACCTCCTCGACGCGTGCGAAGTGCGCCCACACCAGACCGGCGCCGAGTACGATTGCGATCAGATAGAGAATCAGCTGTGCACCCGCGGACGAGCGCACGAGCAGCGCCTCGCGAATGTCGCTCATGTAGGCGGCATCGCCGGCCCGCAGGCGCGGCGCCGTTCCGCGGCCTGGCATCGATCGAATGCGCCGCATCATGATGCCTCCGCAGCCGACGACGCCACGACCTCTTTCGGTTCCGCTGGCGACGCACCGGGTTCCGCACCGCGCTCGACCACGCGGATTTTCGGCGCACGGTTTCGCTGCGGCTCGGGCGGCGCATGCTGCTCACCCGCCTCGGGCTGCCCCGACAGTGCCGCCAGCACACGCGCCTTTTCCCCGTCCATCACGATCTTGCCCTGATCGACGATCACGATCCGGTCGACGAGCGCCAGCAGCGACGTGCGATGCGTCACCACGACCAGCGTCTGGTCGGAGGTCGCATGCTTCAAGTGCTCGATGAACTGCGACTCCGTCTGAGAGTCCATCGCGCTCGTCGGCTCGTCGAGCAACAATGTCCGCGGACGCGCAATCAGGCTGCGGGCGAGCGCGACGAGCTGGCGCTGCCCGCCCGACAGATCACGGCCGTTTTCGCCGACCTGAAGGTTCGCGCCGAGCGGATGCCGGGCGACCAGCGCGTCGAGCCCCGTCAGCTCGAGCACGTGCAGCAGCTCCGTGGCCGGCACGTCGGGACGGCCGATCGTCACGTTCTCGCGCAGCGAACCGTAAAACAGCCGGCTGTCCTGGCCGACGTAGCCGAAGGTACGGCGCCAGTCGGCCGGTGCGATCTGCGCGGCGTCGAGCCCATCGGCGAGCAGCTTGCCCTCCGTCGGCTGATAAAGCCGCGCGATCAAGCGCAGCAGCGTCGATTTCCCGCTGCCGACCCGGCCGAGTATCGCGACGCGCTCGCCGGGTCGAATCTCCACCGATACCTGATCCAGCGCGGGCGCGTTTTGCTGCAGGCCGGCCGACGGATACTGGAACGACACACCGTCGAGGTTCACATGGCCGCTGAGCGGCGGCTGCGCCAGATAATCCTGCCCTCGCTCGTGCTCGACCGGCATCGCCATCAGTTCGTTGAGCGAATGCATTGCGCTCTTCGCCTGCTGAAACCGCAGCGCAAGCCCCATGACCTGGCTCAGCGGCGCCGTCACACGGCCGGCCAGCATCACGGAGCCGATCAGCGCGCCCTGGGTGAGCTTGCCTTCGCCGATCAGGTACACGCCGACGATCACGATCGCGACGGTCTGCATCTGCTGCAGGAACGACACACAACTGGTCGCCATGCTAGACAGCTCGCGCGACCGCATCGACGAGGCTGCCGTCTTCGCACTGAACGCGTCCCAGCGGTGACGCATCGCGCCTTCGCCGCCGACTGCCTTCAGCGTCTCGAGCCCGTCGATCGACTCGATCAGCACGCCCTGCTTCAACGACGCCTCACGCAGGTTTTCGCGCATCGCACGCGCGAGGGGCCATTGCACGATCGTGCCGAGGCCGACGATCAGCGGGATCATCATGAGCGGAATCCAGCCGAGCGGGCCGCCGACCGCGAACACCACGCCAACGAACAAAAAGACGAACGGCAGATCGGATACTGCCGACAGCGTCGCCGACGTCGCGAAGTCCCGCACCGATTCGAACTCGCGCAACCGGTGCGCGAAGGAGCCGGCCGACGCCGGCCGGTGTTCCATCCGGATCGCCAGCGCCTGCCGAAACAGCAGGGTGCCGAGCACCAGATCGGCCTTCTTGCCCGCGGTATCGAGCACATGCGCACGCACGTGCCGCGACACCGCTTCCATCAGCATCGCGAGCGCGACGCCGATCGCGAGCGACCAGAGCGTCACGTAGGCCTGGTTCGGCACGACGCGGTCGTAGACGTTCATCGTGAAAAACACGCTGGCGAGGCCAAGCACGTTGATCAGGAACGCGCCTACCGCCGCGCTCGCGTAATAGCTGCGATAACGCCACAGCGTTCGCAGCAGCCAATGCCCGGCCGGTTCGGTCGGCAGGTCGTCCGGACGCGCGTCGACCTTCGCGGCCGGCTTCACGAGCAACGCGTAGCCGGAGTAGGTCTCGGCCAGTTCCGCATCGGTGCATTCGACCGGCCCTTCGCCCAGCTCGGGCAGCACGACGCGATACCGGCGCTGCATGTCTGGCTCCGCCGAATCGTCGACGCGACGGCCGAGCAGCACGCACGCGCTGCCGTTCCGGCGCAACAGCACGGCCGGTAACAGATGCTCGGGCAATTGCGTCAGCGGACGCTCCGCCAGCTTCGCCGCCAGGCCGGCCTGCGTCAGCGCCTCGATCGCAAGCGACGGCGTCAGCGCGCCGTATTTGGCAAGACCGGAAGTCAGGACTGCATGACTTCTGCCGAAACCGTAGTGCGTGCAAAGCCATGCAACCGAATCGAGCAGGCTGTCGTGGGTGAGGATGTCCGGCAGATTCGGCGCGTTATCGCCACCGGTATCGGGAGGTTGGGCATTCATATCGAAATCGCTATCTGGCCACTGGAATTCACGGCACCCTGGCGCGCTCCAGGACGCGGCTGTTTCGCGCGAGCGACAGGGTGGGCGCATACACCGATGCGGCTGAGTCTCCCGCCGCATGACCGGACGGGATGGCTATCGCAGGACGCCAAAGCGACTGCGACAGGAACGCAACAACTTTACGAAATGTGCCCAAGCGCCTAAATGGGACGAATCCCAAAAGGAATCCAGAATTACTAGGACAAATTCGAATGGAGGTTTAATGCACAGACATGCGTAGCCCGCCACTCGCGATGGGCCACACATAGGGAAACAAACGAAGGGGGAAAAACCGAACCGCCGGCGTCAGCGCACCGGGAACGGCGCGGGCCAGAACCGCGTCTTGAGTCGACGCGAGTTCGGCCCACGCCTGCGGCGTCAGACCAGTTGGGTCGATACGGACGATTGCACGAGCAGTTCGACGTGCAGCGCCGCGTTCTCGTACACCCTGTAAGCCTGGCCGTCGACTGCGATCAGGCCCTGGTCCGTCCATTGGCCGCGCCAGAGGTCCAGCCCGTCCATGCCAGACAACTCGACCCGATCGCCGGCGTTGCCGTTCACCATCAATTGCGTGTGGCCATCGGTTCGGAACACGTTCTCGTGGCCGAGTTCCAGCACGTCACGCATCGACAGCTTCAGCGTGTTGTCGCCCGTACCGGTGATGTCGATGACCTCGATCGACGAAATCTTGTCGTGGCCGCCGACGTTCAACAGTTTCGACACATCCAGCGTCTGACCGGCACCCGTGAGTTTCAGCGTATCGATGCCCGCACCACCATGCAGACCGGCATGCTGGTTCAAGAAGTACCACACGTTGTCGAGCTGGAATTCCGTACCGTGAGCCGAGCCGAAGTACTCGGCATCCGCGTACGTCAGCACGTGCTGCACGTCGGCCGGAGGAACGAGTTCCGTGACCGTTTCCCAGGTCGATTTGGCGAAACTGCCACCGGAAAAACCGACGTTGTCGATCCATGCCAGTCCGGAGGTAACCTGGTACGCGGAGTACGTCGTACTGTAGTAACCACCGAACCCAAAGGATGCGAACTGGATACCATCGGGCAACACAATATGATATGAATGGATGTCGCTGACGCTCGCATTCCCCTCCCCCTGGCGCAGGCCGTATTGATACACCACCTTCCCAGCGTCGTCATAAAAGATGATCCCGAAGGCTGTATTTTTTATAGGCAACGCAAGATCAATGCTCAACGCCTGAGCGTGGGCCCCGTTATTGAGGTAAAACCTTGCCAACCTCATATCGATCAACAATCCCGTTTCGCCGACCTCCGGCTTGATGCCATCGCCCAGCGCCCCGCCCCCGGCCTGTCGAACACCTTGACTCTGATACCCCCCCGCCGGCAGTGACAACGAAAAAACACCGAAATTGGTCGGCACGCCACCCGGGGGCAAATCACGCGGATTTTCGTTGTTGAAGTCCACCACCGCTTCCGCCACCGGCGCAATGGTGTTGAAGCTTCCTCCCGCGAACCCAACGTTATCGATCCATGCCAGTCCGGAGGTAACCTGGTACGCGGAGTACGTCGTACTGTAGTAACCACCGAACCCAAAGGATGCGAACTGGATACCATCGGGCAACACAATATGATATGAATGGATGTCGCTGACGCTCGCATTCCCCTCCCCCTGGCGCAGGCCGTATTGATACACCACCTTCCCAGCGTCGTCATAAAAGATGATCCCGAAGGCTGTATTTTTTATAGGCAACGCAAGATCAATGCTCAACGCCTGAGCGTGGGCCCCGTTATTGAGGTAAAACCTTGCCAACCTCATATCGATCAACAATCCCGTTTCGCCGACCTCCGGCTTGATGCCATCGCCCAGCGCCCCGCCCCCGGCCTGTCGAACACCTTGACTCTGATACCCCCCCGCCGGCAGTGACAACGAAAAAACACCGAAATTGGTCGGCACGCTGCCCGGGACCAAATCACGCGGCTTTTCTTTGTTGAAGTCATAGGTTACATAATTGACGCCGCCGGTCGACCCCGACCCCGAAGTGTGTTCCTCAAACCGAGTCACCAAATAATCGGAAATGTTCCCGGCCCGATCGACCAGCGCAACACCATAGCTCGAGTGCTCGTCCATCGTCGCCGCGATACCGGCCGGGATCGTCACCTTCACCCGGCCGGCCGCGATATCGGCCGCCGTCAGGTTGTACGAGATGCGCTGATCGCCGATCATCACGTTGATCGCATCGCCCACCACCATGCCCTTGCCCGCGAACGAGACATCGATCACGTTCCCCGTGCGCACCGCCGACAGCACATGGTCAGGAGACGTCGTATCCAGTTCGACGTCGTACGCCATCACGTCACCCGCCGCACCGGTACCATTCACCACGCGCGTCTGGATCGTCCAGTTGCCGCCGTGCTCGTTCAGGTCGGTCACCATCCACGTGCCGTCCGGGTTCATCAGCGCGTCCACCCACGTCCGGCCGCCATCCGTCGACACCTGCACCTTCTCACTGGCTGCCAGCGCACCCACCAGGTGGCCCGTCAGCAAGCGGCCGCCCGTGCCGTCGTTCGTCAGGCGGTCGAAATTCAAATTCCCGCTGTCGTGCCCCACGTCGTCGAGCAACGCCTTCGCCAGCGGCACCGGCGGCGCCACCGGCCCCACCGTCACGTCGAAACCATCCGAGCGCGCGCTCGTATTGCCAGCCGGGTCCGTCGCCGTTACCGTCAGTGCATGCGTGCCGTTCGACAGGGGCGACGTCAGCTGGAAGGTCCACGTTCCGTCGATATTCGTCTTCGTCGTGCCCAGCAGCGTCGTGCCGTCGTAGATCGCGACCGTCGAATACGCTTCTGCCTGACCCGACAGCGTCGGCTGCGCCCCCTCCGTCGCCGCTTCGATCTTCGGCTGCGACGGTGGCGTCACGTCCACCTGGATGCCGTACGACGTCGACGGTATGCTCATGCCGACTTCATTGCTCGCCCGCGCCATCAGGCGATACTCGCCGTCGCGCAGCGGTTGCGTGAGCGCGAAACTCCATGTCCCGTTCGCACCGACCACCACCGTTCCGACTTCGGTGCCGTCCACCAGAAGATGGATCGTCGAGCCAGGGTCGCCGCGGCCGCTCACCGTCGGCTTCGGGTCGTTGGTCAGCCCGCCGTTTTCAATCACGCCGGTGTGCGGCGGCACGTTGTCGGTCACTGCGTCGATCGTCGGACGCGACGGGCGCGTCGTTGCTTTCTGCTCTGCCATTTTTACTTTCCAGTATCAGTCCCAGATGCCCCGGAGCCATCCGGACATTTCAATCCTCTCTCCGCGGCGACCGTCACCGGTGACCGCGGAGTCGTCAATCACGTTCGTTATGCCTTCTCGAGTTCGATTTCGACTCGCCGGTTCTGCGCGCGCCCTTCGGCCGTCGCGTTGCTGGCGACCGGATCCGCCGCGCCCCTGCCTACGGTCTTGACGTGTTCCGCCTGCAGTCCGCCCGTGCGCAGGTACGTGACCACCGCACGCGCACGTGCCTCGGACAGTCGAACGTTATGTGCATGCGCCCCCTGCGAATCGGTGTAGCCCGTGACCGTCACACGGCGAAATCGAGCCTCGCGGTTCACGTCCAGAAAGCGATCGAGTTCCTGGCGGGCGCTCGGCGTCAGCGCCGCGCTGTCGAACGCGAAATTCGCGCTGCCTTGCAGCAGCACCTGACGCTGCGCGACGGGCTCGACCGCCGGCTGCGGCTGCACGACCGGTTGCGGTTGCGCGTCAACAGGAGGCGCGACGCTCGCCTGAGGCGGCACGCCGCACATGAACGTCAATTCGCGCGGATCGCCCATCGCGGCGCCGCCACGAACGCGATCGACGGCCTGCAGCGGCGTAACCGGCTTGCCAGCACAGACCTTCTGCGCGGCCGCTTCACACGAGCGCGTGCTGGATACCAACCCCTCACACGTCACGCGAAAGACGGGCCCGGGTTGATCGGTGGCCTTGATCGCCCGAACGGTATACGTCGGGCCGGATTGCGTCGCGCATGCGCTCAGCAGGACTACGAATGCGCCGAGCAGGCCCCGGCGAACAAAGTGTTGTGGTGTTTTCATGATGGTTCAGTCCGCTCGACGCGGACTCATGGAAATTGATCGGTGGAAATAGAGTCGCTCGCGCGTGGCGTGATGCGTGGCATGGCGGGCGACAAATGCCCGCCTGCCACGTATCAGGTGACGACGCGGGCCGAACGGCCCGCGTCACCGCCTTACCACTGGTACGACGCGCCTACGCCGTAGGTATTGCCGCCGCTGCTGAGGCCGACGCCGGCGCGCATCTTCAGGTTTTCCGTGATGCGCGCTTCACCGCCCATCGCGACTGCCTGATAGCCCTTGTACGAGCCGCCACCGATACCGAACGACAGCGTCTTGCCCGGATCGACGCCCGGAATCATCGTCAGCGCCGTGGCCGCCGCGATACCGGAGTAGGCGTTACGCGAGATGTCGTTGATCTGGCCTTGCATACCGCCGAGCGCACGGTCGAACTGCCCCTTGCTGACGGCGTCCGTGGCCTTCACCCCGTCCGCGACGTTGACGATCCGGCGCTCGTGGCCGTCAGAGCCGACCGACACGGTGTTGGCCTCGGTCGCCTTCGAGCCCTGGCCCAGCGCAACGGAGTTGTCCGCACCGGACGACACCGACGCACCCTGGCCAAGCGCCGTGCCGTTGTCGGCCGACACCTTCGAACCGGCACCGATTGCCGCGGCGTTGTTCTTGCCATCGACGATCTGCGAGCCGGAGCCGACAGCGATGTTGCCGTTGCCGTTGCCCGGTTTCGCGGCGACGATCTCGGCACTGTCCTTGCCGCTACCGCCCGTTCCACCGATCAGGTTGCTGCCGGACCCACCGTCGTTACCGCTGTTGTTGCCGCCAGGCGGCACCGCTGCGTTCAGACGTTCGTCGATATTGCTGACACGCCCTTCCAGCTTCGAGAACTGACCGTAGTTCACGGCGTCGTACTGGTTCTTGCCGTCCGCGACGTTCGTCAGCACCACCGGTCCCGACGACAAGCCGTTGCCCAGCGTCACCTTGTTGAAATTCACGGTGCCGTCGCCGTTCTTGTCGTAAGCGACAGCGCCGACCAGTTTCGTGGCCTCACCAAGGTTGTCCTGGATCTGCGTGACCCGGTTGTCGATGTTCGTCAGTGCGTCGCCTGCGTTGTGGAAGGTGTTGCCCCCCACGTCGTAGGTCGGCGCGACGACCTTGCCGGTTTCCTCGTCGATCTTCGCACCGCCGCCGAGCGCATCGGTCACGCCACTCAACTGGCTGACGTTCACCGCATCCGTCGCAGCCTTGCCGGCTGCCACGTTGTGCAGGGCGACCGGAGTCGCCGCGCCGACACCGCCGAGCGTCACCGAACCGTAGTTCGTCGTGCCGTCCGCGTTCTTGTCGTACACGACCGCCGACTGCAGCTTGCCGTCTTCACCCACCAGGCCGGCCGAGCGCAGTTGCCGCACGTTGACCGCATCGGTCTCGTCGACACCGTCCGCGACGTTCTTCAGCATGACGGGCGCGGAGCCTGCGCCACCGAACGTGACGGCGGCATGCGTTGCGTCGTCGTACTGAACCGCATTCGCGACACCCTTCTCCAGCGTGTCGATCTGCTTCGTGTGCGTCGACACGCGCTCGTCGACGTGCTTGAACGCGTCGCCGACGTTGTCGTACGTGTTCGTCAAGCCATCCGCCGCAGTCAGTTCATACGTCGGCGCCGAGATGTCGCCGGTCACCGGGTCGAACTTCGCGCCGCCGCCGAGACTATCCGCGATGCTCGACGCGAGGAAATTCACCTGACCGCCGTTGACAGCCTCGGTGCTGAACTCGGCAAGCGAGCCGTCCGCGACGTTACGAATCACCGTGCCCTTCGCGCCAGCCAGCGTCACCGCTGCCTTGGTGGCGTCGTCATAGGCGACCGCGTTCGGGTTCGTACCGTTGCCGGTGCCGCCCTCACGCTGCTCCAGCGCCTTGATGGCATCGCCGACCGACACATAATCCTTGCCGTCGACGTTGTAGACCGGCGAGGTAACCTTGCCGTCCGCATCGATGCCCGCACCGCCGCCGATGATGTCGGTCACGCCCTTCAACTGCGACACGTTGACTGCATCGGTCGATACCTTGCCGGCAGCAACGTTGTGCAGCGCGACGGGGACGCCAGCGTTCATGCCACCGAACGTCACCGAAGCGAAGTTCGTGGTGCCGTCGGTGTGCGTATCGTAGGTCACGGCTGCAAGCGCCTTGCCGTTCTCGCCGATCAGGCCCGACGACTTCAGTTGCGACACGTTCACCGCGTCCATGTCGGCCGTACCAGCCTTCACGTTCGACAGCGTCGTACCCGTCTGGCCGCCGGCCAGCGTCAGCTTGTCCTTCGACGTGCTGTCGTACACCACTGCCAGCGATTCGCCCGTCGTCTTGTCGATGACGCCGCCATCCGTCAGGGAGTCCTTCAGGTTGCTGAGGTTCTCGTTCGTCGCGAACAGTTGCGAGCCGTTCACCGCGTCCGTGCTCGTCGCCGACAGCGCACCGGCCTTCACGTTCGTCAGCGTCGTGCCGCCGTCACCTGCCAACGTTGCCGACGCGAAGTTGGGCGTACCGTCCTCGTTCTTGTCGTACGTCAGCGCAGCCGCCGCATTGCCGTCCTTGTCGATCAGGCCCGACGACTTCAGTTGCGACACGTTCACTGCGTCCGTGTCGGCCTTGCCTGCCGCAACGTTCGACAGCGTCGTACCGTTCTGGCCGGCCAGCGTCACCTTGTCCTTCAGCTCGCCGTCATAGGCCACCGCATTCGGATCCGTGCCGTTGCTGCCATCACCGCCACTCTTCGCCGCAGCCTGCAGCGCGTCGTTGACGTTGTGGTACTCCTTGCCGTCGATCGTGTACGTCGGTGCGGTCACGTCGCCGTTCGCGTCGAAGCCCGTACCGCCGCCGACCACGTTGGCCAGGCCCTTGAGCTGGCCGAGGTTGACCGCGTCGGTGTTCTGCGTACCGTTCGCGACATGGATGATCTGGCGTTCGGCACCAGCTGCGCCGATCGACAGGGCATTCGCACGGTTCGCGATCGAGTTGGCACCCAACGCGACGCTGTTCGAGGACAGCGCCTGCGAGTTCGCCCCGAGCGCGATGGCGTCGGCCACGTTCTGTTGCACGTTCGCATTCGTACCGATAGCGATGCTGTTCACGGTGCCCGCCTTCGTCATCGCCTTGTCGCCGATCGCGATCGAGCTCTTACCCACGGCTACCACGCCATTGTTGCCGACCGCCACCGCGTTTTCGGCGTTGGCTTTTGCTCGGGAACCGATTGCCAACGCGCCTGCGCCGTTCGTCGTGACCATGCTGCCCATCGCGACCGCATACGGTTGATCGACCCCGGTCTGCGCAATACTGCCGATCGCCACCGAGTGATCCGAATTCGAGACCGCCTGCAGACCGACCGCGATCGAATTGATCCCGCTGGCGCCACTTCCAACGCCAATGGCGGCGGCCGTGCCCATCTTCGGATCGCGACCGTTCATCGACGCAATGTTCGGCATGCTGCCGTCCGCGCCCAACCCTTCGATCGCGACGAAGCTGCCCGGCTTCGATTCGACGTCACGCACCATCCGCGTCATCTTCGCGTCGAGCTTCGTATTGGCGGAATGCATCGCATCGGTCAGTTGCTTCATGTTGACGGCATCGGTGTCGTCGACACCAGCAGCGAGGTGAACGACACGGCGCTCTTCACCGACGTTACCCACCGCAACGGTGTTGTCGTCGTCGGCGACCGAGTTGTAGCCGATTGCCACCGAGTTGAGACCGTTCGCTCGCGAACCCGACCCCAATGCCATCGCTTGCGGCCTGGTTGCCCAGGCGTTCGCACCAATCGCGACACTCTCGGGACCTCTCGCAATTGCCTCGCGACCTTCCGAGTTGACCTTGATGTACTTGAGCTTGATTGCACCGTTGACCAGCGAGTCTTCCAGATCGTTCAACTGGTCGACGTTTACTGCGTCCGTGCCGGCCTTGCCCGCCGCCACGTTCGACAACGTCACCGGGCCCGTCGACTTCCCGCCGCCCAGCGTCACCGAACCGTAGTTCGTCGTACCGTCCGCCTTCTTGTCGTACGTCACCGCGGCAATCGACTTGCCGTCTTCGTCGATCAGACCCGACGACTTCAACTGCGACACGTTCACCGCGTCCAGGTCGGCCGTACCGGCCTTCACGTTCGACAGCGTCGTGCCCGTCTTGCCGCCGGCCAGCGTCACCTTGTCCTTCGTCGTGCTGTCGTACACCACCGCCAGCGATTCGCCCGTCTTTTCGTCGATGACACCACCATCCGTCAGCGCGTCCTTCAGGTTGCCCAGGCTCTCGTTCGTCGCGAACAGCTGCGAGCCGTTCACCGCGTCCGTGCTCGTCGCCGACAGTTCGGCCGCCTTCACGTTCGTCAGCTTCGTGCCCGTCTTGCCCGCGAGCGTCACCGACTCGTGGTTCGCCGTGCCGTCCGTATTTTTGTCGTACGTGACCGCGGCAATCGACTTGCCGTCTTCGCCGATCAGGCCTGACGACTTCAGTTGCGATACGTTCACCGCGTCCTTGTCGGCCTTGCCCGCCGCCACGTTCGACAGCGTCGTACCGCCTTCGCCTGCCAGCGTGGCTCGCTTGTAGTTCGGCGTGCCGTCCGCATTCTTGTCGTACGTCACCGCGGCAATCGACTTGCCGTCTTCATCGATCAAGCCCGACGACTTCAGTTGCGACACGTTCACCGCGTCCGCGTCGGCCGTACCGGCCTTCACGTTCGACAGCTTCGTGCCGCCTTCGCCCGCCAGCGTCGCCGACTTGTAGTTCGGCGTGCCGTCCGCGTTCTTGTCGTACGTCACCGCGGCACGCGACTTGCCGTCTTCACCGATCAGGCCCGTCGACTTCAGTTGCGACACGTTCACCGCGTCCTTGTCGGCCTTGCCATCTGCAACGTTCGACAGCTTCGTGCCGCCTTCACCTGCCAGCGTCGCCGACTTGTAGTTCGGCGTGCCGTCCGCGTTCTTGTCGTACGTCACTGCGGCCAGCGACTTGCCGTCTTCACCGATGAGGCCCGACGACTTCAGTTGCGATACGTTCACCGCGTCCTTGTCGGCCTTGCCATCTGCAACGTTCGACAGCTTCGTGCCGCCCTCACCTGCCAGCGTCGCCGACTTGTAGTCCGGGGTACCGTCCGCCTTCTTGTCGTACGTCACCGCGGCCAGCGTCTTGCCGTCGTCACCGATCAGACCCGTCGACTTCAGCTGCGACACGTTCACCGCGTCCATGTCGGCCGTACCGGCCTTCACATTCGACAGCTTCGTACCGCCTTCACCCGCCAGCGTCGCCGACTTGTAGTTCGGCGTGCCGTCCGCGTTCTTGTCGTACGTCACCGCGGCACGCGACTTGCCGTCCTCGCCGATCAGGCCCGTCGACTTCAGTTGCGATACGTTCACCGCGTCCTTGTCGGCCTTGCCGTCTGCAACGTTCGACAGCTTCGTACCACCCTCGCCCGCGAGCGTCGCCGACTTGTAGTTCGGCGTGCCATCTGCGTTCTTGTCGTACGTCACCGCGGCCAGCGTCTTGCCGTCCTCGCCGATCAGGCCCGTCGATTTCAGTTGCGATACGTTCACCGCGTCCTTGTCGGCCTTGCCGTCTGCGACGTTCGACAGCGTCGTGCCGCCAACACCGGCCAGCGTCGCCGACTGGTAGTTCGGCGTGCCGTCCGCCTTCTTGTCGTACGTCACTGCAGCACGCGACTTGCCGTCACCATCGACCAGACCCGACGACTTCAGTTGCGATACGTTCACCGCATCCGTGTCGGCCGTACCAGCCTTCACGTTCAACAGCTTCGTACCGCCTTCGCCCGCCAGCGTCGCCGACGTGTAGTTCGGCGTGCCGTCCGCGTTCTTGTCGTACGTCACTGCAGCACGCGACTTGCCGTCTTCACCGACCAGACCCGACGACTTCAGCTGCGACACGTTCACCGCATCCATATCCGCCGTACCGGCCTTCACGTTCGACAGCTTCGTACCGCCTTCGCCTGCCAGTGTCACCTTGTCCTTCTTCGCGGTGTCATAGGCCACGGCCAGCGGATTCATACCGCCTTCCACGTCGCCGATCGCTTTCGTCAGCTGATCGACGTTCACCGCATCCGTGCCGGCCTTGCCCTCTGCAACGTTCGACAGCGTCACCGGGCCCGTCGACTTGCCGCCGCCCAGCGTCACCGAGTTGTAGTTCGGCGTACCGTCCGCCTTCTTGTCGTACGTCACCGCGGCAATCGACTTGCCGTCACCATCGATCAGGCCCGACGACTTCAGCTGCGACACGTTCACCGCATCCATGTCGGCCGTACCAGCCTTCACGTTCGACAGCGTCGTGCCCGTCTTGCCGCCGGCCAGCGTCACCTTGTCCTTCGACGTGCTGTCGTACACCACCGCCAGCGATTCGCCCGTCGTCTTGTCGATGACGCCACCATCCGTCAGGGTGTCCTTCAGGTTGCCGAGGTTCTCGTTCGTCGCGAACAGTTGCGAGCCGTTCACCGCGTCCGTGCTCGTCGCCGACAGTGCACCGGCCTTCACGTTCGTCAGCGTCGTGCCGCCGTCGCCCGCCAGCGTCGCCGACTTGTAGTTCGGCGTGCCGTCCGTGTTCTTGTCGTACGTCACTGCAGCACGCGACTTACCGTCCTCGCCAACGAGGCCCGACGACTTCAGCTGCGATACGTTCACTGCGTCCGTGTCGGCCGTACCGGCCGCCACGTTCGTCAGCTTCGTGCCACCCTTACCCGCCAGTGTTGCCGATTGGTAGTTCGGCGTGCCGTCCTTGTTCTTGTCGTACGTCACCGCGGCACGCGTGTCGCCATCCGCATCCACCAGGCCCGTGTTCGTGAACTGGTTCTTGATGTTCGTGATGTCGCCCGTGTTGCCTGCCACTCGACCGTCCAGGTTCTCCAGCGCATCGCCTACCGTGTGGTAATCGACCTTCTTCGTATCGTCCGCCGGATCGACCAGCGTGTATGTCGGCGCCTTCAGCTTGCCGTTTTCGTCCACCGTCGAGCCACCACCCAGCGCGTCCGCCACGCTTTGCGCCGTGCCGTGCAATTGCGAGCCGTTGACCGCGTCCTTGCTGTCCGCGCTCACCTTGCCCGCCGCAACGTTCGTCAGCGTCGTGCCCGTCTTGCCACCGGCCAGCGTCACCTTGTCCTTCGTCACGCTGTCGTAGGACACGGCCAGCGGGTTCATGCCGCCTTCCACGTCGCTGATCGCTTTCGTCAATTGCTCGACGTTCACTGCGTCCGTGTTGGCCTTGCCCTGTGCAACGTTCGACAGCGTCACCGGGCCCGTCGACTTACCGCCGCCCAGTGTCACCGAGTTGTAGTTCGGCGTGCCGTCCGTCTTCTTGTCGTACGTCACCGCGGCAATCGACTTGCCGTCACCATCGATCAGGCCCGACGACTTCAGCTGCGACACGTTCACCGCATCCATGTCCGCCGTACCAGCCTTCACGTTCGACAGCGTCGTGCCCGTCTTGCCGCCGGCCAGCGTCACCTTGTCCTTCGACGTGCTGTCGTACACCACCGCCAGCGATTCGCCCGTCGTCTTGTCGATGACGCCACCATCCGTCAGGGTGTCCTTCAGGTTGCCGAGGTTCTCGTTCGTCGCGAACAGTTGCGAGCCGTTCACCGCGTCCGTGCTCGTCGCCGACAGTGCACCGGCCTTCACGTTCGTCAGCGTCGTGCCGCCGTCGCCCGCCAGCGTCGCCGACTTGTAGTTCGGCGTGCCGTCCGTGTTCTTGTCGTAAGTGATTGCCGCGAGCGACTTGCCGTCCTCGCCAACGAGGCCCGACGACTTCAGCTGCGACACGTTCACCGCGTCCAGGTCGGCCGTACCGGCCTTCACGTTCGACAGCGTCGTGCCCGTCTTGCCGCCAGCCAGCGTCACCTTGTCCTTCGACGTGCTGTCGTACACCACCGCCAGCGATTCGCCCGTCGTCTTGTCGATGACACCACCATCCGTCAGGGTGTCCTTCAGGTTGCCGAGGTTCTCGTTCGTCGCGAACAGCTGCGAGCCATTTACCGCGTCCGTGCTCGTCGCCGACAACTCGGCCGCCTTCACGTTCGTCAGCGTCGTGCCGCCGTCGCCTGCCAGCGTTGCCGACTTGTAGTTCGGCGTGCCATCGGTGTTCTTGTCGTAAGTGATTGCCGCGAGCGACTTGCCGTCCTCGCCAACGAGGCCCGACGACTTCAGCTGCGACACGTTCACCGCGTCCGTGTCGGCCTTACCCGCAGCCACGTTCGACAGCGTCGTGCCCGTCTTGCCGCCGGCCAGCGTCACCTTGTCCTTCGTCACGCTGTCGTAAGACACGGCCAGCGGGTTCATGCCGCCTTCCACGTCGCCGATCGCTTTCGTCAGTTGATCGACGTTCACCGCATCCGTGCCGGCCTTGCCCTCTGCAACGTTCGACAGCGTCACCGGGCCCGTCGACTTCCCGCCGCCCAGCGTCACCGAGTTGTAGTTCGGCGTGCCGTCCGTCTTCTTGTCGTACGTCACCGCGGCAATCGACTTGCCGTCACCATCGATCAGGCCCGACGACTTCAGCTGCGACACGTTCACCGCATCCATGTCCGCCGTACCAGCCTTCACGTTCGACAGCGTCGTGCCCGTCTTGCCGCCGGCCAGCGTCACCTTGTCCTTCGACGTGCTGTCGTACACCACCGCCAGCGATTCGCCCGTCGTCTTGTCGATGACGCCACCATCCGTCAGGGTGTCCTTCAGGTTGCCGAGGTTCTCGTTCGTCGCGAACAGTTGCGAGCCGTTCACCGCGTCCGTGCTCGTCGCCGACAGTGCACCGGCCTTCACGTTCGTCAGCGTCGTGCCGCCGTCGCCCGCCAGCGTCGCCGACTTGTAGTTCGGCGTGCCGTCCGTGTTCTTGTCGTAAGTGATTGCCGCGAGCGACTTGCCGTCCTCGCCAACGAGGCCCGACGACTTCAGCTGCGACACGTTCACCGCGTCCAGGTCGGCCGTACCGGCCTTCACGTTCGACAGCGTCGTGCCCGTCTTGCCGCCAGCCAGCGTCACCTTGTCCTTCGACGTGCTGTCGTACACCACCGCCAGCGATTCGCCCGTCGTCTTGTCGATGACACCACCATCCGTCAGGGTGTCCTTCAGGTTGCCGAGGTTTTCGTTCGTCGCGAACAGTTGCGAGCCGTTCACTGCGTCCGTGCTCGTCGCCGACAACTCGGCCGCCTTCACGTTCGTCAGCTTCGTACCACCTTCACCCGCCAGCGTCGCCGACTTGTAGTTCGCCGTGCCGTCCGTGTTCTTGTCGTACGTGATTGCAGCAAGCGACTTGCCGTCCTCGCCGATCAGACCCGACGACTTCAACTGCGACACGTTCACCGCGTCCGTGTCGGCCTTACCCGCCGCCACGTTCGACAGCGTCGTGCCCGTCTTGCCCGCCAGCGTTACCTTGTCCTTCGTGGCGCTGTCGTACGCGACCGCGTTCGGGTCAGAGCCGCCGTTCTTCGCCATCGCGTCGAGCGCGTCACCGACGTTGTTGTAAGTCGTGTCGCCAACTTTATACGTCGGCGCCTTGACGGTGCCATCGGTGTCGATGCCCGCGCCGCCGCCGAGCGCATTCGTCACGCCCGTCAACTGGCTCACGTTCACCGCGTCGTTGTTTTTAGTACCCTTTGCGACGTTGACGATCTGGCGCTGGAGCGAATTCGACCCCACGGAGAGCGCATTGCCGCGATCGGCGACAGAATTAGCGCCCAGTGCGATGCCGCCGTTATTGCCCGACGCCACACTCGCGTTGGCACCCAGTGCGATGGCATCTGTGACGTTTTGCGCGACGTTGGCAGACTTGCCCATCGCGACGCTGTTCACGGTACCCGCCGCCGTCACCGCCTTGTCGCCGATCGCGATCGAGCTCTTGCCCACGGCTGTCACGCCGTTGTTGCCGACCGCCACCGCGTTATCGGCGTTGGCCTTCGCGCGAGAACCGATTGCCAGCGCGCCGGCACCATTCGTCGTAACCATGCTGCCCATCGCGACCGAATACGGCTGATCGACCCCCGTCTGGGCAATACTGCCGATCGCCACCGAGTGGTCCGAACTCGCGACCGCCTGCAAACCAACCGCGATCGCGTTGATCCCGCCAGCACCACTCGCCACGCCGATGGCAGCAGCCGTGCCCATCTTCGGATCGCGACCGTTCATCGATGCAATGTTCGGCATGCTGCCGTCCGCGCCCAACCCTTCGACCGCGACGAAGCTGCCCGGCTTCGATTCAACGTCACGCGTCATCCGCGTCATCTTCTTGTCGAACTTCGTATCGGCGGTGTGCATCGCATCGGTCAGTTGCTTCATGGTGACGGCATCGGTGTCGTCGACGCCATCGCTGACATTGACGATCCGGCGCGTCGCACCCACGTCACCTATCGACACGGTATTGGCGTCCGCGGCAACCGAGTTGACGCCGATCGCGATGGAGTTCATGCCCGATGCCCGGGCGCCCGAACCGATCGCCAGCGTATCGACGTTCGTCGCATTCGCTTGCGAGCCGATCGCCACGCTGTTCTTGCCGAGCGCATTGGCCTGCATGCCGGTGGCATTGACCTTGATGTACTTCATGTTGAGCGTGCCGTCGCCGAGATCCTGCTTGATCTCGTCCTTGACGTCGCTCATGCCACTTTGGAGCTGGGCCACGTTGACGGCGTCGGTAGCGGCTTGGCCCGTCGCGACGTTCTTCAGCGCGACCGGCGTCGACGCACCCGCACCGCCCAGCGTCACGCTCGTCTTGCCCGCGCCGTCATAATGCACGGCGTTCGTGTCCTCGCCGCCGGCGCCGCCACCCGAGGCGGCCGCGGCCTGAAGCGCGTCCCCGACGTTGTTGAAAGTCTTGTCGCCGACCTTGTAGGTCGGCTTCGAAAGGGTGCCGTCCGTATTGACGGTCGTTTCGCCACCGAGTGCGGACGCGACGCTCGACGACACGTCATACAGCTGGCCGCCGTTCACGGCGTCCTTGCTGGCCGATGCGACCTTGCCCGCCTTCACGTTCGTGACGACCGTACCGCCCGTGCCGCCCAGCGCAACGGTGCTCTTCGCCGCATCGTTGTACACGACCGCGAGCGACTCACCGGTCGACGGATCGATCAGGCCGCTATCGTTCAGCGACTTCTCGACATCGGTCACGCGGTTGTTGGTCGCAAACAGTTGCGCACCGTTGACGGCGTCCGTGCTGCTCGCCGACAGCGTGGCCGCACGCACGTTGGTAAGCTTGACCACGGCCGACCCGGTGCCGCCGAGGGTCACCGAATTCTTCGCGGTGGAGTCGTACTCCACCGCGTTTGCCGAGCCGCCGCCGGATTCGGACGCCGCCAGCAGCGCGTCGCCGACGTTGTCGTAGGTCTTGGTGCCGATCGTGTAGGCCGGTTTCTTGATGTTGCCGCTCGCGTCGACGGCAGCGTTACCGCCCAGCGTGGCGGTCACGTCCTTGAGCTGCGCAATGTTGACGGCATCGGTCGCCTGCGTGCCGCGCCCGACGTTGACGATCTGACGCTCGAACCCGGCGGTACCGACCGATACCGTATTGTCCCGATCAGCTTCCGAATACGAACCGAGTGCCAGCGAGTCGGCGCCGCGCGCCGCCGCACTCTGACCGATCGCGATCGCATTTTCCGCAGCTGCCGCAGCCTGTGAGCCGATCGCCGTCGTGCCTGCCCTCGTCGCCATCGACGAATCACCGATCGCCAGCGAGGATTCCGCCGTCGCCTTCGCCTTGCGCCCCAGCGCATAGGCGCCCCAACCGGTCGCCTGTGCCTCGTTGCCGAGCGCGATCGACGACTTGCCGCCCGCATTGGCCCCGGTACCCAGCGCAATCGCGCCTTCCTCTCCAAGTGCCGATGCATTGGCGCCGAATGCGACGTTGTTACCGGCCGCGGTCGCCTTGTTACCGATCGCCACCGCACCGCCGAGACCCGACGTACCCGGGCGTGTGCTGGCGTTCGCGCCGATCGCGATCGAGTTGTCGCCCGTCGCCGACGCGTTATCCGAGCCGTCGCCCTTCGCATTGATCTTCACGTATGCGCTGTTGTCGGGCACGACTGCCCGCGTTTCGGGAGCACCGCGCTTGAGCGTCTTCGGGTCTTCCTGCTTGACGTCGGTCAGATGGGTCGGATCGTCGAGCGCGGGATCTCCCGCGTCGACTTCGTCCGCGTACGCGGACCCCATGGAGGCAACGACAAGCGCGGCCGCTACCGCGATTTTCGATTTCGCCGAGCGCGATGATTTCGAGCGCCCACGTGCAATTTCCGATGCCGCGCACCAAGTGCTGGTCGAGGCGTTCCACACGACACGATACGACTTGTTCATACGAACCTTTTCCTTTGGTAAACCTCTCCTCGACGCGCATCGGCTTTGAAAAGCCATATCGATGCGACGACTCGGCGAGCGGTGACAAGTAGCTCAACGCTTACGGCTTTCCGGAAAGAAATGCGAAACGTGCATTCTGAGAAATCGCATGAACACGGGGAGAAGATCATGCCGACAGTGCTACGAAATCGCGCGTTTCAACCGGATACTGAAAGCTGGCTGAAACTCTATTGACATGCCTTCATCTTAAAAACAGGACACGAACTAAATAGATAAAAATCCATTTAGAACTTGTACGAATTACTTTTTAATTTTAATAAATGTCACGGGATTTGAAGGATTTAGCCGCTACACCGGGTATCGAAACAATTCGATATTTTCTGTATTAAAAAAGTCGCGACGACAACGCGTTTCGCTGAACAGCGGCGCCGGACGGCATGCGCCGGCCCCTGCTCGAGCATGGGCGGCCGGACCGCTCGCTCGCCAGGAAAATCCGCTATACTTTGCCGACTGCCGCCACTTGGCGGCAGGTCGGAAGCGCGCCGATTTGCTGACTCGATTGCGGGCGCGCGAACCGGCCGGGCCTTGATGCGTCTTGGTCCCGGCAGGTTCACTACAAATGCGGCTAAAGAGGTCGTCAGCCGCGCACCTTCGCCTCCGCGCATCGCCGACACCGTTTAGCCGCCCAGTCATAAGGCGGAACGAATGGAATCGATCGGCATCGTCGCTCCACAGACCATGCACTTCGCCGAACCACTGCGCTTGCAAAGCGGCAGCGTGATCGGCAACTATCAGCTCGTCGTCGAGACGTACGGCGAGCTCAACGCCGCGCGTTCGAACGCGGTGCTCGTCTGCCACGCGCTCAACGCGTCGCATCACGTCGCCGGCGTCTACGCGGACGATCCGCGCAGCACCGGCTGGTGGGACAACATGGTCGGCCCGGGCAAGCCGCTCGACACCAACCGCTTCTTCGTGATCGGCGTGAACAACCTCGGCTCGTGCTTCGGCTCGACCGGCCCGATGAGCATCGACCCGTCGAGCGGCAAGCCGTATGGCGCGCGCTTTCCGGTCGTCACCGTCGAGGACTGGGTGCACGCGCAGGCGCGCGTCGCGGATGCCTTCGGCATCGAGCGCTTCGCCGCGGTGATGGGTGGCAGCCTCGGCGGCATGCAGGCGCTCGCGTGGAGCCTGATGTATCCGGAGCGCGTCGCACACTGCATCAACATCGCGTCGACGCCGAAGCTGTCCGCGCAGAACATCGCGTTCAACGAAGTCGCGCGCTCGGCGATCCTGTCCGATCCCGACTTCCACGGCGGCGACTACTACGCGCACGGCGTGAAGCCGAAGCGCGGCCTGCGCGTCGCGCGGATGATCGGCCACATCACGTACCTGTCCGACGACGACATGGCCGAGAAATTCGGCCGCGCGCTGCGCCGCGCCGATGGCGCGCTCGACGCGTACAACTTCAGCTTCGACGTCGAATTCGAGGTCGAGTCGTACTTGCGCTACCAGGGCGACAAGTTTGCCGACTACTTCGACGCGAACACGTACCTGCTGATCACGCGCGCGCTCGACTACTTCGACCCGGCCAAGGCGTTCGACGGCAACCTGACAGCTGCGCTCGCGCACACGCAGGCGAAATACCTGATCGCGAGCTTCTCGACCGACTGGCGCTTCGCGCCGGCCCGCTCGCGCGAGATCGTGAAGGCGCTGCTCGACAACAAGCGCACGGTCAGCTACGCGGAAATCGATGCGCCGCACGGCCACGACGCGTTCCTGCTCGACGACGCGCGCTATCACAACCTGATCCGCGCGTATTACGAACGAATCGCCAACGAGGTGGGCGCATGAACCAGCAAGCGCTGAATTCCCTGTCCGCGCGCGCGGACTTCCGCACGATCGCGCGCTGGGTCGAACCGCGCTCGACGGTGCTCGACCTTGGCTGCGGCGACGGCTCGCTGCTCGCGCTGCTGATGGAAGAACTGGACGTGACCGGCTACGGGATCGAGCTCAACGACGCGGGCGTGCTCGCGAGCGCGAAGAATCGCATCAACGTGATCCAGCAGAACCTCGAGGACGGCCTGCGCCTGTTCGAGGATCACAGCTTCGACATCGCGATCCTGTCGCAGACGCTGCAGACGATTCACCAGACGGCCGCGATCCTGCGCGAAACCGCGCGGGTCGGACGCGAATGCATCGTGTCGTTCCCGAACTTCGGCTACTGGGCGCACCGGCTGTCGGTGCTGAACGGCCGGATGCCGGTGTCGAAGTCGCTGCCTTACCAGTGGCACAACACACCGAACGTCCGGGTGCTGACGATCGAGGATTTCGAGGCGCTCGCGCCGGAAGTCGGCGTGACGATCCTCGACCGCGTCGTGCTGCACGAAGGCCAGCCGATTCGATGGGGAGCGAACTGGCGTGGTAGTCTTGCTGTCTATCGCGTCAAGCGCAGCTGAGCCGGGGAGCCGTTGACGGACGCCGACGGCCCGCACGCACGTGCGGCCGCGCCGCTGCGCTACCCGCGCTGCCGCCTGCGCTGCCGCCGCAATCAGTCAACGCTACCCAGTTCCATTCCATGTCCAAAACGCCACACGAGGCGCCCGCGCTCACCGCTCACGAGGATCACCCCGGCTGGCGAGCCTATCTGAACACGCACATGCTGATCTGCGTGTTCCTCGGGTTCACGTCCGGTCTGCCCCTGTTCACGCTCGTCTACCTCGTGCAGGCATGGCTGCGCTCCGAAGGCGTGAACCTGAAGGAAATCGGCCTGTTCGCGCTGATCCAGTTCCCGTATACGTGGAAGTTCCTGTGGGCGCCGCTGATGGACCGCTACATCCCGCGCCTGCCCGGCTGGCGGCCGGGCCGCCGGCGCGGCTGGCTGCTCCTCACGCAGCTGCTGGTCGCGGGCGCGATCGCCACGCTCGGCTTCGTGTCGCCGCGCGACTCGATCTGGACGGTCGCCGCGCTGACGACGCTCGTCGCGTTCTTCGGCGCGAGCGCCGACATCGTGATCGACGCGTACCGCCGCGAACTGCTGCGCGACACCGAGCAGGGCCTCGGCAACGCGGTGCACGTGAACGCCTACAAGCTCGCCGCGCTGATTCCCGGCTCGCTGGCGCTGATCCTGTCCGACCACCTGCCGTGGGACGCCGTGTTCGCGATCACCGGCGCGTTCATGCTGCCAGGCATCCTGATGACGCTCGTCGTGCGCGAGCCCGAAGTGGTCGGCGCGCCGCCGCGCAACCTGCGCGACGCGATCGTGCTGCCGTTCCGGGAATTCATCCAGCGCGACGGCTGGACCGGCGCGCTGCTGGTCATCGCATTCATCTTCCTGTTCAAGATCGGCGACACGATGGCGACCACGCTGTCGACGTCGTTCTTCCTCGACATCGGCTTCACGCGCACCGAGATCGGCATCGTCGCCAAAACCACCGCGCTCGTCGCAAGCGTCGCCGGCGGCATCATCGGCGGCGTGTGGCTCGTGAAGATCGGGATCGGCCGCGGGCTGTGGATCTTCGGCGCGCTGCAGATGGTGTCGACCCTCGGCTTCGCGTGGCTCGCGCAGCTCGGCCCCGGCTCGCCCGTGCTGGCCGTGCTGTACGACTTCACGGTATCGACGAGCCATGCAATCGCGTCGGCGCTGTCGGTGTTCGGCATCGTCGTCACGCCGCAGTTCAGCCCGATGACGGTCGCGCTCGCGATCGTCTATGGCGTCGAAACCTTCACCACCGGCCTGACGATGGCCGCGTTCGTCGCGTACATCGCGAGCACGACCGACCCGCGCTACACGGCCACGCAGTTCGCGCTGTTCACGAGCCTCGCGTCCGTGCCGCGCACGCTCGCCTCGGCCGCGAGCGGCATGACGTCCGCGTTGCTGCCGACCGCGACGAAGCGGCCGTCCTTGATCGCCACCGCGGCGGCGACGGGGTTCGCACGATCGAGCGTCGTGATGCGCCCGTTGTGCAGGATCAGATC
>NZ_VWWG01000087.1:0-29330 GCF_011753085.1 Burkholderia sp. Tr-862 | reverse complement strand
GCCGGCGCACGCGCGCCGGCGTCCCGAATCGGACGCAACACCGGCCGCGGCCGCCCGCGCCGCGTACAATGGTGGACTTTTGCACGCCCTCACCCGCCTTATGTCCTCGCCCACCCTGTACGAATTCTTCGCTCCCTGCCCGCGCGGCCTCGAAGCGGTGCTTGCCGCCGAGCTGGCCGAAATCGCCGGCCGCCATCTGGACGGCGCGCCGTTCACCGCGGGCGCGCAGGTGCCGGGCGGTGTTCATTTCCGCGGCGGCTGGGCCGCCGGCATGGCCGCGAACCTCCATTCGCGAATTGCGAGCCGGATTCTGCTGAAGATCGCGCACCGCCCGTACCGCAACGAACAGGACGTCTACGCGCTCGCGCTCGAGCAGCCGTGGGAACGCTGGTTCGCAGCGACGCAGACGCTGCGCGTCGACATCACCGCGATCAAGTCGCCGCTGAAGAGCCTCGAATTCGCGACGCTGCGCGTGAAGGACGCGATCTGCGACCGGATGCGCGAGAAGACCGGTGCGCGGCCGAGCATCGACACCGGCGCGCCGGACGTGCGCGTGTTCGCGTTCCTGACGGCCACCGAGTGCACGCTGTACCTCGATACGTCGGGCGAGCCGCTCTTCAAGCGCGGCTGGCGCCTCGACAAGGGCGCGGCGCCGCTGCGCGAGAACCTCGCGGCCGGCATCCTGCGCCTGACGGGCTGGACGCCCGGCACCGCGCTGTACGACCCGATGTGCGGCAGCGGCACGTTCCTGGCGGAAGCCGCACAGATCGCGCTCGGCGTCGCGCCGGGCGTCGAGCGCCGCTTCGGCTTCGAAAAGCTCAAGCAGTACGACATCACCGCATGGCAGGGCCTGAAGGTCCCGGCGCTCGACGCAAAGCGCGCGGCGCGCGGCAAGCGCGATGCGCTCGGCGTGTACGGCAGCGACATCTCCGGCGACATGCTCGAGAAGGCGCGCGCGAACCTCGAGCGCGCGGGCGTACCGTCGGTGTGGCTCAAGCAGGTCGACGCGCGCGGCATGACGCCGCCGTGCGACGGCCCGGGCATCATCCTCGCGAACCCGCCGTACGGCGAGCGGATCGAGGTGCGCGGCCGCAGTGCGCGCGGCGAGGTACGCGAGACGGGCCGCAACCGCGACAACGACGACGCATTCCGCCGCACCCACACCGACGCGCCGGACAGCGAGTTCTTCAATGCGCTCGGCGATGCGCTCAAGCAGCGCTTCACGGGCTGGCAGGCGTTCCTGCTGACGTCGGACCGGTCGCTGCCGGGCATGCTGCGGCTGCGCGAATCGGCGAAGACGCCGCTGTTCAACGGCGCGCTCGAATGCCGGCTGTTCCGCTTCGACCTGATCGCCGGCAGCGTAAAGGCACGCCCGGCCGCGCCGGAAGGCGACGCCTGACACGCGAAGCGGCCGCTGCGGCCGCCTGCTGACACCCTGACGACGCCCGGCATCCGCCGGGCGTTTTTCGTTGCGCGGCGCCGAGGCATGCCGGGGCCGCGCCCGCCGCGCTTCGATCTGCCCGTCCCATATGGTGCTGCCCGGCCGGGACGCCGGCGAAGCTGCCGAAGCTACCTTTCGTCAGCCCCGCCATGACTACTGACAGCACGCTGTCAGCAGCCCCCGATCACACTGCAATCCCGGCGCAATGCAAGGCTGGTTTCCATCAACAACCCGAACAACACAAGGAACTCGTCATGACGTCCGCAACTGCAACTGCAACCGCAACCCTCGAACGTGCGATCGCGTGGTTCGACATCCCGTCCCTCGATTTCGACCGGGCGATCCGTTTCTACGAAACCGTGCTGCAAACGACGCTGCAGCGCGAAGTCATCGGCGGCGTGCCGATGGCCATGTTCGATCACGAAGCGTCGAGCACGGGCGGCAGCATCGTATTCGATCCGCAGCAGATGAAGCCGAGCGCGAACGGCGTGCTCGTGTACCTGAACGCCGGCGAGTCGGTCGTCGCGGCGCTCGAACGCGCGAAACGCGCGGGCGGCGTCGTGCAGGGCTCGGTCATCGAGCTGCCGAACAACTACGGCTACATCGGCTACCTGATCGATACCGAAGGCAACCGCGTCGGCCTGCACGCACCGAAATGCCACTGAGCGCGTCCACGATCCTGCCGGCGCGGCGCTATCATCGCGAAGTCCCCGTAGCCGTTGGAGTCGAGGTGCAGCCATGACGCGCCGTGCCGACCGCCTGTTCCAGATCGCCGAACTGTTGCGCGGGCGGCGTCTCACGACCGCGCAACAGCTCGCCGACTGGCTGTCGGTGTCGCCGCGCACGGTCTATCGCGACGTGCGCGACCTGCAACTGTCAGGGGTGCCGATCGAAGGCGAAGCCGGCATCGGCTACCGGCTGAACCGCAACGCGAGCCTGCCGCCGCTCACGTTCACGGCCGAGGAACTCGCGGCGCTCGCGGTCGGCGCGCGGATGCTCGAGACCTGGGGCGGCGCCCGCTTCGCGGGTGGCGCGCGCTCGGCGCTCGCGAAGATCGCATCGGCGATGCCGGCCGACAAGCGCACGGCGCTCGACCGCCTGCCGGTGTTCGCGCCGTCGTTCCACATCGACGAGACGTTCTGCGCGAAGGTCGACGCGATCCACCAGGCGGTCGACACGCACCACATCGTCAGCTTCGACTACCGCGACCGGCTCGGCGCGCACACGCAGCGCCGCGTGTGGCCGCTCGGGCTCGTCTACTGGGGCGGACGCTGGACGATCGGCGCGTGGTGCGAACTGCGCGGCGACTTCCGCACCTTCGACATCGCGCGGATGGGCGACATCACGGTGCACGAGCAGTTTCCGGACATGGAAGGCCGGCGGATCGCCGACTACATGCGGATCGCGGAAGCGCCGATGCGCTGACGCGCGCGGCAGCGGCAGGCCGGATGCCGCCCCGCCGGCCCCGCCGCCATGCGAGCGCCGGGGCGTCGGCGCCCCGGCAACGCCTGTCAGCCCTCGAACACCACCGGCCGCTTCGGCCGCTCGTCGACGTGCAGCGAAAACACGTCGGCGCGCGCATAGTGCCCGACCACGTCGAAGTCGTAACGCGCACGCACGAGTTCGTCGGTATCGATGCGCGCGGTCACGAGCCCGGCCTCGCCGATCAGCGGCTCCGTCAGCAGGTCGCCGAGCGGCCCGACGATCACGCTGCCGCCGCGGATCAGCGGCCGCTCGGGATCCCAGCCCGGCACGTCGATGCCGAGCGCGCGCGGCGACGGCTGCACCTGGCAGGCGCTGACGACGAAGCAGCGCCCCTCGTGCGCGATGTGCCGCATCGAGCTTTGCCACAGGTCGCGCTCGTCGACGGTCGGCGCACACCAGATCTGCACGCCTTTCGCATACATCGCGCAGCGCAGCAGCGGCATGTGGTTCTCCCAGCAGATCGCGGCACCCGCGCGGCCCGCGGCCGTGTCGACCACCGGAAGCGTCGAGCCGTCGCCCTGCCCCCAGATCAGCCGCTCGGTGCCGGTCGGCATCAGCTTGCGGTGCTTCGCGACGAGCCCGTCGCGCGGGTCGAAGAACAGCGCCGTGCAGTACAGCGTGCTGCCGCCGCGCTCGATCACGCCGACCACGAGGCTCGCACCCGTGCGCTGCGACAGCGCGGCCAGCTCGTCGGTTTCGGGCCCCGGCACGTCGATCGCCTGCGCGGCGTAGCGCGCATACGCGTCGCGGCCCTCGGGCAACCGGTAGCCGAGCCGCGTACCGAAGCTCTCGCCTTTCGGATAGCCGCCGAGCACGGCCTCGGGCAGCACGACGAGCGATGCGCCGCTGTCGCGGATCGCGGTTTCGTAGCCGAGGATCGTGTCGAGAGTGGCACGCGTGCCGGCGGGCGATGCGCCGATCTGCAGCGCGGCGATGACTGAGGTGGACATGAAGGCGTCTCCGGGTGAGTGGGGTGACGCCATCTTTATCGATATCATTTCATCGATCAAATCGATACAACGATAACTGACATGAATGCGGATGATATCGCCGGGCTCGACCTGAATCTGCTGAAGGTGTTCGAGGCGTTGTACGAGGAAGGCGGCGCGAGCCGCGCGGCGCTGCGGCTCGGCCTCACGCAGTCGGCAGTCAGCGCGGCGCTCGCGCGGCTGCGCGTGATCTACGCCGATCCGCTGTTCGGGCGCACCGGCCGCGGGCTCGCGCCGACGCCGCGCGCGGACGAACTCAAGCCGATCCTGTCCGATGCGCTCGACCGCTGCCGCGAAAGCCTCGCGATCGCGGCCGACGGCGGCGAGCGGGTCGGCCGCACGATCTCGATCGGCTTGTCGGACGACTTCGAGATCGCGCTCGGCCGCGCGCTGATCGACGCGGTCGCGCGGGAAGCCGCGGGCATCCGGCTGATCTTCCGGCAGACGCACAGCGGGATCGCGGGCGACGCGCTGCTGCGGCACGGCGTCGATCTCGCGATCGCGTCGGGCGGGTTCTCGGCCAACGGCCTCAGCCGGCGCGCGGTCGCCACAGGCGGCTACGCGTGCCTGATCGATCCGGCCGGCCGCGCGCGAGCGCCGCGCACGCTCGCGCTCGCCGAGTTCCTGCAGCGCGATCACCTGCTCGTGTCGTCGGGCGGCGTGATCGGGATCGTCGACGAGGCGCTGGCCGCGCTCGGCCACAAGCGTCGCGTCGTAGCCTCGACCACGCACTTCGCGGCGCTGCCGTACCTGCTCGCCGGTTCCGCCGCGGTGGCGACGATTCCGGCGCACGCGGCACACGCGATCGCGCAGTCGACGTCGCTGCGCGCCCTCGCGTGCCCCGTCGAGCTGCCGCGCTACCCGGTGGAGATCGGCTGGCGCACGAGCACGCAGCGCGACCCGGCGATCGTGCGCGTGCGGGACACGATCGCCGCCTGCGTCGCGACGATCGTCGCGCCGTGAAAAATGGGGGCGCGATTCGGCGTCTCCGGTCCGCACTGCTGCCCGGGCCGCTCGCTGGTCGTGGCCGCGCCGCGCCGCCGATTCGCGCCACGACAAATCGGGCGCCCGTCGCCGCGATACAAATGACCAGGGTCGGATTCGTCTAACGAAGGGGCCGGCAGCGTCCGGGCGCAACCGGTAAAATGCCGAACCATGAAACCCGAAATCTGGACCCCGCATGTGACCGTTGCAGCGCTCGTCGAGCGCGCCGGTCGCTTTCTCGTGATCGAGGAAGAAACCTCCACGGGCCTGCGCATCAACCAGCCGGCCGGCCATCTCGAAGCCGGCGAGACGCTCGCCGACGCCGTGATCCGCGAGACGCTCGAGGAAACCGCGCATCCGTTCGTCCCCGACGCGCTCGTCGGCGTCTATCTCGCGCACTACGAGCGCCCCGGCACCGCCGGCGCGACCTACCTGCGCTTCACGTTCTGCGGCACGGCCGGCGAGCCGCTGCCCGGCCACGTGCTCGACGACGGCATCGTCCGCACGCTGTGGATGAGCGCCGACGAACTGCGCGCGTGCAGCGAGCGCCACCGCTCGCCCGCGGTGATGCGCTGCGTCGACGACTATCTCGCCGGGCGGCGCATTCCGCTCGATTTCGTGCATACGCATTCGGTCGCGCCGCGTCCGGACGCATTCGACCGCCAGGCGGTAAGCAAATGACCAAGCGCCGTGTAGTAGTGGGCATGTCGGGCGGCGTCGATTCGTCGGTGACCGCGTGGCTGCTGAAGGAACAAGGGTACGACGTGGTCGGCCTGTTCATGAAGAACTGGGAAGACGACGACGACGGCGAATACTGCTCGACGCGCCAGGACTGGATCGACGTCGTGTCGGTCGCCGACCTGATCGGCATCGACGTGGAAGCGGTGAACTTCGCGGCCGAGTACAAGGATCGCGTGTTCGCCGAATTCCTGCGCGAATACTCGGCCGGCCGCACGCCGAACCCGGACGTGCTGTGCAACGCCGAGATCAAGTTCAAGGCGTTCCTCGATCACGCGATGTCGCTCGACGCGGAAATGATCGCGACCGGCCACTACGCGCGCGTGCGCGAGCGCGACGGTCGCTTCGAACTGCTGAAGGCGTTCGATCATACGAAAGACCAGTCGTACTTCCTGCACCGGCTGAACCAGGCGCAACTGTCGAAGACGATGTTCCCGCTCGGCGAGATCCCGAAGACGAAGGTGCGCGAGATCGCCGCGCAGATCGGCCTGCCGAACGCGAAGAAGAAGGACTCGACGGGCATCTGCTTCATCGGCGAACGGCCGTTCCGCGACTTCCTGAACCGCTATCTTCCGACGAAACCGGGCCCGATGAAGACGCCGGACGGCAAGGTGATCGGCGAGCACATCGGCCTCGCGTTCTACACGTTCGGCCAGCGCAAGGGCATCGGCCTCGGCGGCAGCAAGGACGGCAGCGGCGAACCGTGGTTCGTCGCCGCGAAGGACATCGCGTCGAACACCCTGTACGTCGTGCAGGGCCACGACCATCCGTGGCTGCTGTCGCGTCAGCTCGTCGCCGGCAACGTGAGCTGGGTCGCGGGCGAGCCGCCGGCCGAAGGCTTCTCGTGCGGCGCCAAGACGCGCTATCGGCAGGCCGACGCCGCATGCATGTTCGGGCTGGCCGACGGCGAGCGCTTCTCGCTCGCGTTCGACGACGCGCAATGGGCGGTGACGCCCGGCCAGTCGGCCGTGCTGTATGACGGCGAGATCTGCCTGGGCGGCGGCATCATCGAGTTCGCGGCCACCGGCCAGCCCGGCCAGACGGCGCCGGCACCGGCGGCAGGCCACACCGGCGCGCTGGCCGAAGCACGCTGACATCCATTCGGTTTAGACTTGCGGCACGCCGCGCCCGGCGGAACACGATTCCGCCGCGGCCGGTGCGCCGCCGCGCAGCGTACGCATGGCGGCATTTCAAGATGCAGGGTCTATTCATGTATGGAACGCGCATGCGTTGCCACGAGAACGGCCGCTCGCGAGGCGCGCGACGCCGCGAATACTGGACGTATTCGCAAGGAGCGCAACGCGGCGAGCGGCCGTTCTCGTGGCAACCCCAAATTTAAAAAATCATTCCACGGGAATGCCCGAAATCGCCCGCATGGCGGCGTCGTTCGTCACTTGTTTGGCTCGGCCAAACGGCGCTCCTCACTTCTTGCCCTGCGCGCGATTTCGGGCATTCGCATGCGCGTTCCATACATGAATAGACCCTAGGAGTCCCCATGCTTTCACGACGCTACCTCGCGATGTGGTGTGCCGTCCTGTTGCTCGTTGCAGCGGCCGCCCTCGCGTCGATCCACGTGCTTTCCTGGCTGTGGATCATCATCCCCGTCGCGCTCGTCGCACTCGGCCTGTACGACCTGAAACAGGACCATCACGCGATCCTGCGGAATTACCCGCTCTGGGGCCATTTCCGCTTCCTGTTCGAGTTCATCCGCCCCGAGATCCGCCAGTATTTCGTCGAGGACGACACCGACGAGAAACCGTTCTCGCGCGCGCAGCGCAGCCTCGTCTACCAGCGCGCGAAGAATGTCGCCGACAACCGCCCGTACGGCACCGAACTGAACGTGAAGGCCGTCGCGCACGAATGGATCAGCCACTCGCTCGCGCCGACGAAGCTGCCGAACCACGACTTCCGCATCCGGGTCGGCGCAAACCGCGCGCAGCCCTACGACATCTCGATCTTCAACATCTCGGCGATGAGCTTCGGCTCGCTGTCCGCGAACGCGATCCGCTCGCTGAACCTCGGCGCGAAGAAAGGCGGTTTCGCGCACGACACCGGTGAAGGCTCGCTGTCGAAGTACCACCGTGAGAACGGCGGCGACATCATCTGGGAAATCGCGTCCGGCTACTTCGGCTGCCGCAGCGAAGACGGCACGTTCAACCCGGACAAGTTCGCGAAGCAGGCCGCCGATCCGCAGGTCAAGATGATCGAGATCAAGCTGTCGCAAGGCGCGAAGCCCGGCCACGGCGGCGTGCTGCCGGCCGCGAAGATCACGCCCGAGATCGCCGAGACGCGCGGCGTGCCGATGGGCAAGGACTGCATCTCGCCCGCGACGCACTCGGAATTCTCGACGCCGCGCGGGCTGCTCGAATTCGTCGAGCGGCTGCGCACGCTGTCGGGCGGCAAGCCGACCGGCTTCAAGCTGTGCATCGGCCATCCGTGGGAGTTCTTCGGGATCGCGAAGGCGATGATCGAGACGGGCATCGTGCCCGACTTCATCGTCGTCGACGGCGCGGAAGGCGGCACCGGCGCCGCGCCGCTCGAATTCACCGACCATGTCGGCGTGCCGCTGCAGGAAGGGCTGCTGCTGGTGCACAACACGCTCGTCGGGATCGGCGTGCGCGACCGCGTGAAGATCGGTGCGAGCGGCAAGATCATCACCGCGTTCGACATCGCGCGCACGCTCGCGATCGGCGCGGACTGGGTGAACTCGGCGCGCGGCTTCATGTTCGCGGTCGGCTGCATCCAGGCGCAGCATTGCCACACCGACCGCTGCCCGACCGGCGTCGCCACGCAGGACCCGGTGCGCCAGCGCGCCCTCGTCGTGCCGGACAAGGCCGAGCGCGTGTACAACTTCCACCGCAATACGCTGCATGCGCTGCAGGAACTCGTGCAGGCGGCCGGCCTCGGCCATCCGTCCGAGCTGCGCGCGCATCACATCGTGCAGCGCGTCGCGCCGCACGAGGTCCGGCTGATGTCGCAGTTGCTGAAGTACCTGAAGCCCGGCGCGCTGCTCGACGGCCAGACCTGCGGCTATACGCTGTACGACAAGTGGTGGCCGATCGCGCGCAGCGATTCGTTCGTGCTCGGCGAGACCGTTTACGCGTCGATCGAGTAACGCGTCGGACGTGCGATCGTCCGTCGCCCGGGCGATCCGCCAAAAAGAAAAGCGCCCCGCGGGGCGCTTTTCTTTTGTCTGCTCAATCCGCCGCCGGCAGCGGGTCAGGCTGGCGGCAGCGTGTCGGCGAACGTCTGCCGCTGCGACAGCTTCACGAAATACTTGTCGAGGTTCGGGTGGCGGTCGCGCCAGTTGAGCTCGGGCATCCGGAAGTCGAGGTAGCCGAGCGCGCAGCCGAGTGCGATGTCGGCGAGCGTGTAATGATTACCGACGCACCACGTCTTGCCGCCGAGGCCCTGCGACATCGCGACGAGGCCGTCGTCGATCTTGCGCTGCTGGCGCGCGATCCAGCTGGCGCTGCGCTGTGCTTCGTCACGCAGCGTGTGTTCGAGACGGATGGCAACGGCCGCGTCGAGCACGCCGTCGCCCAGCGCTTCCCAGCAACGCACTTCGACACGCTCGCGCCCCGACGGCGGAATCAGCTTGCCGACCGGCGACAGCGTATCGACGTATTCGCAGATCACGCGGGAATCGAACACCGCGGCACCATCCTCCATCACGAGACACGGGACCTTGCCGAGCGGATTCGATGCATGAATGTTCGTCTCCGGCGCCCACACGTTCTCGAGCTCCAGCTTGTAGTCGATCTTCTTTTCAGCAAGCACGATCCGCGCCTTGCGGACGTACGGGCTGCTGAGCGAACCGATTAATTTCATCATCTGCCTTTTTAAGGGAACCGCCGAGAGTATACGTTGTCGTCGATCATAACCGGGCGGCGTGGCCGGGTAGAAAATCGCCCGACCGGCCTGTGGATGGTTTGCAACAGCCGTCGCCGAGCCCCGTCCGGCGTGGCTTGCGGCCACCGCTCTCACGCGCGGCGTCCGGCGGCGCTACAATCGCACGAATGAATGCGCCCCTCGATACCGCCATCGCCGTCGACGTCTACCGCCAGCGCCGTGAACGCGTGCTTGCCGCACTGCGCGCCGCGGGCGGCGGCGTCGCCATCGTCCCCACCGCGCCGGAAATGCTGCGCAACCGCGATACGGCCTTTCCGTACCGGCATGACAGCTACTTCCATTACCTGACAGGCTTCACCGAGCCGGACGCCGTGCTCGTGCTGAACGCGGCCGGGCATGGCGCGCCGGAATCGATTCTGTTCTGCCGCGCGAAGAATGCCGACCGCGAGATCTGGGAAGGTTTCCATTACGGGCCGGAGGCCGCGCGCGATGTATTCGGTTTCGACACGGCCTACGCGGTCGACGTGATCGACACCGAAATGCCGCGGCTGCTCGCCGATGCGGGCACCGTGCACTACCGGTTCGGCGCATCGGCCGAGTTCGACCGCCAGCTCGCCGGCTGGATCGATGCGGTGCGCGCGCAGGCGCGCGCGGGCGTCGCCGCGCCGGACGCGATGCTCGACCTCACGCCGCTGCTCGACGACATGCGGCTCGTGAAGGACGAACACGAGCTCGCGATCATGATGCGCGCCGCGCACATCTCCGCGCTCGCGCATCGCCGCGCGATGCAGGTGTGCCGCCCGGGGATCCGCGAATACGAACTCGAGGCCGAGCTGCTCTATACGTTCCGCAAGCATGGTGCGCAGGCGCCCGCGTACGGCTCGATCGTCGCGGCCGGCGCGAATGCGTGCGTGCTGCACTACCCGGCCGGCAACGCGGCCGCGCAGGACGGCGACCTGATCCTGATCGATGCCGCGTGCGAACTCGACGGCTACGCGTCGGACATCACGCGCACGTTCCCGGCCAACGGGCGCTTCTCGCCCGCGCAGCGCACGCTGTACGACATCGTGCTCGCCGCGCAGCAGGCCGCGATCGACGCGACGCGCGCGGGCGTGCCGTTCGAGGCGCCGCACGACGCAGCCGTGCGCGTGCTCGCGCAGGGGCTGCTCGATACCGGCATCATCCCTAAGACACGCTTCTCGAACGTCGACGACGTGATCGCCGAGCGCGCGTACGCACGCTTCTACATGCACCGCACCGGCCACTGGCTCGGCATGGACGTGCACGATTGCGGCGACTACCGCGAGCGGCTCGCCGAGCGCGACGCCAACGGCGCGCTGCCGTGGCGCACGCTGAAACCCGGCATGACGCTCACCGTCGAGCCGGGCCTGTACGTGCGGGCTGCCGACGACGTGCCGTCCGAATACTGGAACATCGGCATCCGCATCGAAGACGACGCGATCGTGCGCGAGCACGGTTGCGAGCTGATCACGCGCGGCGTGCCGGTGGCGGCCGCCGAGATCGAGGCGCTGATGCGCGCGGGCGCGGCGCACGCCGCCTGAGCGCGCCGCAGGCTGCCATCGATCTCTGCCGATCCGCCGTTGACCGTTACCCCGTTTCACGAACACTGATGACGACCGCTTCCTCCCCGGCCACGCCGGACTACGACCTTGCCATCGTCGGCGCGGGCCCCGTCGGGCTCGCGCTCGCCGGCTGGCTCGCACGACGCAGCGCGACGCAGCACGCGTCGATCGCGCTGATCGACGCGCGCGAGCCGGCCGCGAGCGCGAACGATCCGCGCGCGATCGCCGTGTCGCACGGCAGCCGCGTGCTGCTCGACACGCTCGCGTGGCCGGGCGACGCGACGCCGATCGAACACATCCACGTGTCGCAGCGCGGCCATTTCGGCCGCACGCTGATCGACCGGGACGAACACGACCTCGCCGCGCTCGGCTACGTGGTGCGCTACGGCTCGATCGTGCAGGCGCTCGCGCAGGCGGTGCGCGGCACGCGCGTCGACTGGCTCACGTCGACCACCGCCCGCGCGCCGCAACAGGACGCCGACGGCGTCACGCTGACGCTCGACGGCCCGCAAGGCGAGCGCACGCTGCGCGCGCGCCTCGTCATCAACGCGGAAGGCGGGCTGTTCCACGAACAGCAGGCCGAGACCGGTAAGCATCGCCGGGACTACGGTCAGACCGCGATCGTCGGCACGGTCACGGTCTCGGCGCCGCGCCCGAACGTCGCGTGGGAACGCTTCACGCACGAAGGCCCGCTCGCGCTGCTGCCGCTTGGCGGCGCCGACTATTCGCTCGTATGGTGCTGCATGCCCGACGAAGCAGCCCGCCGCGCCGCCCTTCCCGACGCCGAGTTCCTGCGCGAACTCGGCGCCGCGTTCGGCGAACGCATGGGTCAGTTCGTCGCGATCGCCGGGCGCGCATCGTTCCCGCTCGGGCTGAACGCGGCGCAGACGCTCGTCAACGGACGCATCGCGATCGTCGGCAATGCCGCGCAAACGCTGCATCCGGTCGCCGGCCAGGGCCTCAACCTCGGGCTGCGCGATGCGCACACGCTCGTCGACTCGCTGTCCACGCAAGGCTTCGAGGCAACCGCGCTCGCGACCTTCAACGCGCGGCGCGCGCTCGACCGGCGCTTCACGATCGGCGCGACCGACACGCTCGCGCGCCTGTTCACGGTCGAGGCCGGCCCGCTTCCGCTGCTGCGCGGCGCGGCGCTCACCGCGCTCGAATTCGTGCCGCCGCTGAAGAAGGCGATCGCGCGCCAGATGATGTTCGGCCAGCGTAACTGACGCGCGGCGCATCGCGCGTCGGTTGCGCGCAGCCGGATCACGCAAACCGGGTCAAATCGGCGGGGCATGGGAATACGGTAAAATGCGCGTTTTCCCTCCGCCTTTTTTGCCCGCGACGCCCGGCGCTCGCGGGCGGTGCCATTGCGATGCCCGTTATCGGCTCTCACGTTTTGCGTAACAACCTGTTCGTCGCGCCGATGGCCGGCGTGACGGATCGTCCGTTCCGCCAGCTGTGCAAGCGGCTGGGGGCCGGATACGCCGTGTCCGAGATGGTCGCGTCCAATGCGCAGCTGTGGAAAAGCGCGAAGACGATGCGGCGGGCGAACCACGAAGGCGAAGTCGAGCCGATCGCGGTGCAGATCGCCGGCGCCGATCCCGCGATGATGGCCGAAGCGGCCCGCTACAACGTCGACAACGGCGCGCAGATCATCGACATCAACATGGGCTGCCCGGCGAAGAAGGTCTGCAACGTCGCGGCCGGCTCCGCGCTGCTGCAGAACGAGCCGCTCGTGCAGCGGATCGTCGAGGCCGTCGTCGCGGCGGTCGGCACGGGGCCGGATGCGGTGCCCGTCACGCTGAAGATCCGCACCGGCTGGGATCGCGAGCACAAGAACGCGATCACGGTCGCGCGCCTCGCCGAAGCGGCCGGCATCTCGATGCTGACTGTGCACGGCCGCACGCGCGCCGACCTCTACCGCGGCGACGCGGAATACGACACCATCGCGGCCGTGAAGGCGGCCGTGCGCATCCCGGTCGTCGCGAACGGCGACATCACGTCGCCGGCGAAAGCGAAGGCCGTGCTCGACGCAACCGGCGCCGACGCACTGATGATCGGTCGCGCCGCGCAAGGCCGGCCGTGGCTGTTCCGTGAAATCGATCATTTCCTGCAAACCGGCGAGCTGCTGCCCCCGCCGCGGATCGACGAGATCCAGCACGTGATGAACGAACACCTGGAAGACCACTACGCGTTCTACGGTGAATTCACGGGAGTCCGTACTGCGCGCAAGCACATCGGCTGGTACACTCGCGGCCTTTCCGGTGCCAACGGGTTCCGGCACAGGATGAACACGCTCGATTCCACCCGCGAGCAGCTCGCCGCCGTCAATGCATTCTTCGAGGCGCAAAAAGCGCTGTCGGACCACCTCGTCTACGTCGATGACGAAGAGGAAAACGGCCAGGGCGAGTCGGACGACCATAACCAGTTAGCAGCATGAGCAAGCACAACATCGAACAATGTGTCCGCGAGAGCCTGGACGTGTATTTCCGGGATCTAGACGGCTCCAATCCGCACGACGTCTATGAAATGGTGATGTCCTGCGTCGAAAAGCCGATGCTCGAGGTCGTGCTCGTACAGGCCGGCGGCAACCAGTCGCTCGCCGCGGAGTACCTCGGCATCAATCGCAATACGCTGCGCAAGAAGCTGCAGCAGCACGGCCTGCTGTAGGCCGGCCGTCCCGTCCCCGTTTCCCTGGCTATTGGTGGTTCCATCATGATCAAGCAAGCGCTCATTTCCGTTTCCGACAAGACCGGCATCGTCGACTTCGCGAAGTCGCTGTCCGACCTCGGCGTCAAGCTGCTGTCGACCGGCGGCACCGCGAAACTCCTCGCCGACGCGGGCCTGCCCGTTACCGAAGTGGCTGATTACACGGGCTTTCCGGAAATGCTCGATGGGCGCGTGAAGACGCTCCACCCGAAGGTGCACGGCGGCATCCTCGCCCGCCGCGACCTGCCCGAGCACATGCAGGCGCTGGAGCAGCACGGCATCCCGACGATCGACCTGCTGGTCGTGAACCTGTATCCGTTCGTCGCGACGATCGCGAAGGACGACTGCACGCTCGCCGACGCGATCGAGAACATCGACATCGGCGGCCCGACGATGCTGCGCTCGGCCGCGAAGAACCACCGCGACGTGACGGTCGTCGTCGATCCGGCCGACTACGCGGTCGTGCTCGACGAAATGAAGGCGAACGGCAACGCGATCGGCTACGCGACCAACTTCCGCCTCGCGACGAAGGTGTTCGCGCACACCGCGCAGTACGACGGCGCGATCACGAACTACCTGACGAGCCTGACCGACGAGCTGCAGCACGCGTCGCGCAGCGCGTACCCGGCGACGCTGAACATGGCGTTCGACAAGGTGCAGGACCTGCGCTACGGCGAGAACCCGCACCAGAGCGCCGCGTTCTACCGCGACCTCGCGGCGCCGGCCGGCGCACTGGCGAACTACCGCCAGCTGCAGGGCAAGGAGCTGTCGTACAACAACATCGCGGATTCGGACGCGGCGTGGGAATGCGTGAAGACGTTCGACGTGCCGGCCTGCGTGATCATCAAGCATGCGAACCCGTGCGGCGTCGCGGTCGGCAACGACTCGGCCGACGCGTACGCGAAGGCATTCCAGACCGACCCGACGTCGGCGTTCGGCGGCATCATCGCGTTCAACCGCGAAGTCGACGAGGCGGCCGCGCAGGCGGTGGCGAAGCAGTTCGTCGAAGTGCTGATCGCGCCGTCGTTCTCGGACGCCGCGAAGCAGGTGTTCGTCGCGAAGCAGAACGTGCGTCTGCTCGAGATCGCGTTGGGCGACGGCCATAACGCCTTCGACCTGAAGCGCGTGGGCGGCGGCCTGCTCGTGCAGTCGCTCGATTCGAAGAACGTGCAGCCGAGCGAGCTGCGCGTCGTCACGAAGCGCCAGCCGAGCGCGAAGGAAATGGACGACCTGCTGTTCGCATGGCGCGTCGCGAAGTACGTGAAGTCGAACGCGATCGTGTTCTGCGGCAACGGCATGACGCTCGGCGTCGGCGCAGGCCAGATGAGCCGCGTCGATTCCGCGCGCATCGCGAGCATCAAGGCGCAGAACGCAGGCCTCACTCTTGCCGGCTCGGCCGTCGCGTCGGATGCGTTCTTCCCGTTCCGCGACGGTCTCGACGTCGTCGTGGCGGCAGGCGCGACCTGCGTGATCCAGCCGGGCGGCTCGATGCGCGACGACGAAGTGATCGCGGCAGCCGACGAGCACGGCATCGCGATGATCCTGACGGGCGTGCGTCACTTCCGTCACTGATCGCACGCGGCCGGCGCGGCCGCCGCACGCAAACCCGGCGGCATCGCACCCGCCGGGTTTTTTATTGCGCGCCGCCGGCGCACGCGACAGTACGGCCGGCGCCGCGCACCATTCGTTGTAGTATCGCTGCATCAGGTTTTTCTCCTCACTCATGCGAATTCTCGGCATCGACCCCGGCCTGCGCGTCACCGGCTTCGGCGTCATCGACGTCAGCGGCCACCGGCTCGCCTATGTCGCAAGCGGCGTGATCCGCACGCCGACGGCCGACCTGGCCACGCGGCTCGGCACGATCTTCCAGGGCGTATCGACGCTCGTGCGCGAACACGCGCCCGACCAGGCCGCGATCGAGCAGGTGTTCGTCAACGTGAACCCGCAGTCGACGCTGCTGCTCGGCCAGGCGCGCGGCGCCGCGATCTGCGGACTCGTCTCCGGCGGCCTGCCGGTCGCCGAATACACCGCGCTGCAACTGAAGCAGGCCGTCGTCGGTTACGGGCGCGCGACCAAGTCGCAGATGCAGGAGATGGTCACGCGGCTGCTCAACCTCACCGGCCAGCCCGGCAGCGATGCGGCCGACGCGCTCGGGATGGCGATCTGCCATGCGCACAGCGGCAGTACGCTCGGCACGATCGGTGCGATCGGCGGCCTCGCGCCGGCGCTCGCGAAAAAGGGGCTGCGCGTGCGGCGCGGACGGCTCGTCGGCTGACGCGACGTCACGCAATCGCCCGATGCGGCGCGCGGCCACGCGCGGTGCATCGCCCCGACCTGACGGCCAACCCATCGGCATCGCGCCGCACCTGCGCTACACTCGCGCTTTCCTCCTCGCATCCCGCCATCCATGATCGGTCGCATCGCCGGCATCCTGCTCGAAAAGAACCCGCCTCACCTGCTCGTCGACTGCAACGGCGTCGGCTACGAAATCGACGTGCCGATGAGCACCTTCTACAACCTGCCGCAAACGGGCGAGCGCGTCGTGCTGCTCACGCAGCAGATCGTGCGGGAGGACGCGCACCTGCTGTACGGCTTCCTGACGCCGCAGGAGCGCACGACCTTCCGCGAACTGCTGAAGATCACCGGCATCGGCGCGCGCATGGCGCTCGCCGTGCTCTCGGGCATGAGCGTGCAGGAGCTCGCGCAGGCGGTGACGATGCAGGACGCCGCGCGCCTCACGCGCCTGCCCGGCATCGGCAAGAAGACCGCCGAGCGCCTGCTGCTCGAACTGAAGGGCAAGCTCGGCGCGGACCTCGGTGCGCTCGCCGGCGCCGCATCGCAGTCCGATCACGCGGCCGACATCCTCAACGCGCTCGTCGCGCTCGGCTATTCCGAAAAGGAAGGCCTCGCCGCGATCAAGAACGTGCCGGCCGGCACTGGCGTGTCCGAGGGCATCAAGCTCGCGCTCAAGGCACTGTCGAAGGTGTAACGGCGGCCCGGGCAGGCGCCCGAACCGGCTGTCGGCGCCAGTGTCGCGCCGCCGTGCGGCGCGCGCCAGTCGGCCGTTCGGCCAGTTCGGCCGCGTGACGGTGCGCGGTACAATGGCCGCATGATTGAAACCGACAAACTCGCCGCCGAGCGGATCATCGCCGCCACGCCATCCTCGTCGCACGAGGAGGTGTTCGAACGCGCACTGCGGCCGCGCCAGCTCGACGACTACGTCGGCCAGGAAAAGGTGCGCGGCCAGCTCGAGATCTTCATCGAGGCCGCGAAGCGCCGCTCCGAGCCGCTCGACCACGTGCTGCTGTTCGGGCCGCCGGGCCTCGGCAAGACCACCCTCGCCCATATCATCGCGCGCGAGATGGGCGTGAACCTGCGCCAGACGTCAGGCCCCGTGCTCGAACGCGCGGGCGACCTCGCCGCGCTGCTGACCAACCTCGAAGCGAACGACGTGCTGTTCATCGACGAAATCCACCGGCTGTCGCCGGTCGTCGAGGAAATCCTGTATCCGGCGCTCGAGGACTACCAGATCGACATCATGATCGGCGAAGGGCCGGCCGCGCGCAGCGTGAAGCTCGACCTGCAGCCGTTCACGCTGGTCGGCGCGACCACGCGCGCGGGGATGCTGACCAACCCGCTGCGCGATCGCTTCGGGATCGTCGCGCGTCTCGAGTTCTACGATGCCGACCAGCTGGCGCGCATCGTGCGGCGCTCGGCGTCGCTGCTGAACGCGCACATCGATCCGAACGGCGCGCTGGAGATCGCGAAGCGCTCGCGCGGCACGCCGCGGATCGCGAACCGGCTGCTGCGCCGCGTGCGCGACTTTGCGGAAGTGAAGGCTGACGGCCAGATCACCGCGGCCGTCGCCGACGCCGCGCTCGCGATGCTCGACGTCGACCCGGTCGGCTTCGACCTGATGGATCGCAAGCTGCTCGAGGCGATCCTGTACAAGTTCGACGGCGGCCCGGTCGGCATCGACAACCTCGCGGCGGCGATCGGCGAGGAACGCGACACGATCGAGGACGTGCTCGAGCCGTACCTGATCCAGCAGGGCTTCCTGCAGCGCACGCCGCGCGGGCGCGTCGCGACGCTGCTCACGTATCGCCATTTCGGACTCTCCGCGCCCGATGCCGGCAACGCCGAACGCGGGATGTGGGACACCCCCGCCGGAAAGTAGCCCGCCGCCAGCGCCAAGCCAGCCATGACCACGCCGCCCAGCCCTCACCCCGCACCCAGCCCGCGCTGGGCCGAGCCGATCCGCAAGCGGCTCGTGGCCGGCGTCACGCACCTGACGGCAGGCGGCGGCGGTCCGTCGCTCGATCTCTCGTCGCCGCCCGGGGATCCTGGGCTGTTCGGCCCTGACGCCATCTGCTGGCGCGTGCATGCCGATTTCACGTCGATGATGACGGGCGGCATCGCCGCGCTGCTGCTGCAGGCGCTTCACCCGCTCGCGCTTGCGGGCGTCTGGGATCACTCGTCGTTTCGCACCGACATCCTCGGCCGCTTGCGGCGCACCGCCACGTTCATCACGGGCACGACGTTCGGCAGCCGCGCGGACGCACTCGCGCTGATCGAGCGCGTGAAAGCGATCCACGCGCGCATATCGGGCAGCGCGCCCGACGGCCGGCCGTACCGGGCCGACGATCCGGCGTTGCTGACCTGGGTGCATGTCGCGGAAGTATCGAGCTTCCTCGCCGCGCATCTGCGCTATGTGAATCCGTCTCTGCCGGGCGAGTTGCAGGACGGCTACTACGCTGAAACGGCATTGATCGCCGAGCTGCTCGGCGCCCGCGACGTTCCCCGTTCGCGGGCCGAGGTAGCGGCCTATCTCGCGCGCATGCAGCCCGAGCTCGCGGCCGGGCCGCGCACCTTCGAAGTGATGGACATCCTGCTGAATGTGCCGGTCGCGACGCCCGCGCTGCGGCCGGCCGCGTCGCTGATCATGCATGCGGGAATCGACCTGCTGCCGCCGTGGGCGCAGCGCATGCTCGGTGTATCGACGTTCGCGCCGCTGCGGCGTGCGGTGGTCCGGCCCGGGGTCCGGGTGGTCGCCCCCGTGCTGCGCTGGGCGCTCGTCAACGGCGCGTCGAAACGCGCACGCCGCCGCGCTGCCGCGCCACCGCCCGACGGCAACCCGCCCGCCTGACGATCCTTCAGATCATTTCAATTTACTGTCAAATACGTGTGACAAGCTGGCGAGCTTGCCGCCGCGCGCGCTCGCACAAAGCGACCCCGGCCCATCACGCCGGGCCGGGCCGATACGATCGGTCAGAGTACCTTGCGATACCCGTCGTCGTCGCTCGCGGCGTCCAGATGCGACACGTCGGCCCATTGCACGACCTGCGCGCGGCCATCGACGTAATCGACGACGTTGATGCTCGTGTTGAGCAGTTGATAGCTGCGCGGTGCCGACAGCTCGAGACCGTTTGCAAAGCGATACACGCAGTCGAGTACGCCGCCGTGCGCGACGCATGCGATCCGGCCGCCCGGATGCGCCGCGACGATCGGCTCGAGCGCATGCAGCACACGATGATAGAACTCGCGCTGCGACTCGCCGCCGTCGGGCGCGAAGCCCGGGTCGCGGGTCTGCCACGCGGCGTAGGCGTCCGGAAACAGCGTCTCGATCTCGGTGCTGTCATGCCCCTGGAATACGCCGTACGCGCGTTCGCGCAGCCCTTGGCTCAACTGCAGCGGCAGCCCGAGCGCATCGGCAAAGGGTTGCGCGGTCTGCTGCGCACGCATCAGGTCGCTCGAATAGATCGCGTCGATCCGCTGCCCTTCGCGCGCTTCCCGCGCGAGCCGGACGGCCAGCCGCCGCGCCTGCGCGAGCCCCGTTTCGGCCAGCGGAATGTCGATATGGCCCTGGATGCGCTTGATGCGGTTCCAGGCCGTTTCGCCATGGCGAATGAACAGAATCTGCGTGGTGGCCATCGCGGCGCGTCTCCGGGAAAGTGTCAGGGCCGCACTTGCAGCCAGAACGTCACGGGGCCGTCGTTGACGAGCGACACCTGCATGTCGGCGCCGAACTCGCCCGTCTCGACGACCGGATGGCGTTCGCGCGCGGCCGCGACGAAATAGTCGAACAGGCGCGCGCCTTCGTCGGGCGGCGCGGCCGGCGTGAAGCTCGGCCGCAACCCGCTGTTGGTATCGGCCGCGAGCGTGAACTGCGACACGAGCAGCAGGCCGCCTGCGCCGCCCGCGCCGTCGATGTTCGACACCGGCAGGTTCATCTTGCCGGCCGCGTCGCTGAACACGCGATAGCCGAGCAGCTTCGCGAGGAGCTTGTCGGCCGCGGCCTCGGTGTCGCCGCGCTCCGCACAGACGAGCGCGAGCAGGCCCGCGCCGATCTCGCCCGTCGTGCGGTCGCCGACGCGCACGTCGGCACGCTTCACGCGCTGGATCAGCGCGATCATGCGCTCAGCGTGACGCGCGCGAAGCGGCGCTTGCCGACCTGGACGACGAACTCGCCGGCCTCGACCTTCAGGCCCTTGTCGGACACGGTCGCGCCGTCGATCTTCACGCCGCCCTGCTCGATGTTGCGCAGCGCTTCGCTCGTCGACGGCACGAGGCCGGCCTGCTTCAGCAGCTGGCCGATCGCGAGCGGCGCGCCCGCGAGCGTGACCGACGGGATGTCGTCCGGCACGCCGCCCTTCGCGCGGTGGTTGAAGTCATCGAGCGCACGCTCGGCGTCGGCCTGCGAGTGGAAGCGCGCGACGATTTCCTGCGCGAGCAGCACCTTGAAGTCGCGCGGGTTGCGGCCGCCTTCGGCGTCGCGCTTGAAGCCGGCGATCTCGTCGAGGCTGCGGAACGACAGCAGTTCGAAGTAACGCCACATCAGCGTGTCCGAGATGCTCATCAGCTTGCCGAACATGTCGGTCGGCTTCTCGCTGATGCCGACGTAGTTGCCCTTCGACTTCGACATCTTCTCGACGCCGTCGAGGCCTTCGAGCAGCGGCATCGTCAGGATGCACTGCTGTTCCTGGCCGTACTGCTTCTGCAGTTCGCGGCCGACCAGCAGGTTGAACTTCTGGTCCGTGCCGCCGAGCTCGAGATCGGCGTTCAGCGCGACCGAGTCGTAGCCCTGCATCAGCGGGTACAGGAATTCATGGATCGAGATCGGCACGCCGCCCTGGAAGCGCTTCGTGAAGTCCTCGCGCTCGAGGATCCGCGCGACCGTGTAGCGCGACGCGAGCTTGATCATTCCGTCCGCGCCGAGCGGCATCGACCATTCGCTGTTGTAGCGGATCTCGGTTTTTTCGCGGTCGAGCACGAGCGCGGCCTGTTCGAAATAGGTCTTCGCGTTCGATTCGATCTGTTCGCGCGTGAGCGGCGGACGCGTCGCGTTGCGGCCCGACGGATCACCGATCAGCGACGTGAAATCGCCGATCAGGAAGATCACGGTATGACCGAGGTCCTGCAGCTGACGCATCTTGTTCAGCACGACCGTATGGCCGATGTGGATGTCGGGCGCGGTCGGGTCGAGGCCGAGCTTGATGCGCAGCGGCGTGCCGGTGGCCGCGCTGCGCGCGAGCTTCTGCGCGAACTCTTCCTCGATCAGCAGTTCGTCGACGCCGCGCTTCGTGACGGCGAGCGCATGGCGGACTTCGTCGGTGATCGGGAAAACAGGCTTGGAACTGGGTTCGGTGCTCATCGGTGCCGGGAAGAATGTCGCAAAGACAGGGATTTTCCCATAACTTGCGCGTGCATCGCTTAACGATGCGCCAGGTTGCGCGGATAATCGGGCGCAAGGCGCGTGGCACCGGCCCGCGCCGCTCGATCCAGGAGAACCCAACGTGCCGCAACGACATCCGCAACCCGCCCATCCGGCCGACGGCATCTACTTCGGGCTGATGTCGGGAACCAGCATGGACGGCGTCGACGGCGTCGCCGTGCGTTTCGAGACCGGCAAGGCACCGGTCGTGCTCGCGGAAGCCTTCGTCGGCTTCGCGCAATCGCTGCGCGACGTGCTGTTCGCGCTGCAGCAGCCGGGTAATGATGAAATCGACCGGGAATCGCTCGCGGCGAATGCGCTGGTCGCGCGCTACGCGGTGTGCTGCCATGAATTGCAGCGCACCGCGGGGCTGTCGCGCGACGAGATTCACGCGATCGGCGTGCACGGCCAGACGGTGCGTCATCGCCCCGAGCGTGGCTATACGCGGCAGCTCAACAACCCGGCGCTGCTCGCCGAGCTGACTCAGGTGGACGTGATCGCCGATTTCCGCAGCCGCGATGTGGCCGCCGGCGGCCACGGCGCGCCGCTCGCGCCGGCGTTCCATGCGACGGTGTTCGGCGCGCCCGGCGAGACGCGTGTCGTCTGCAATCTCGGCGGGATCAGCAACATCACGATCCTGCCCGGCGAAGGCGGCGACGTGCGCGGCTTCGACTGCGGCCCCGCGAACGCGCTGCTCGACGAATGGGCGACCCGCCATCTCGGCAAGCCGTACGACGACGGCGGCAAGTTCGCCGCGCGCGGCACCGTGCACGCGCCGCTGCTCGATGCACTGCTCGACGAGCCGTATTTCGCCGCGCCGCCGCCGAAAAGCACCGGCCGCGACCTGTTCAATCCCGCCTGGCTCGACGCGAAGCTCGCCGCGTTCGCGCAGGTTGCGCCGCAGGACGTGCAGGCGACCCTCACGGCGCTCACTGCCGTGTCGGTCGCACGCGAGATCGCAAGACACGCATCGGGCTGCAAGGCCCTCTTCGTATGCGGCGGCGGTGCACGCAACCCGGTGCTGCTCGACGCGCTCAGGCACGCGCTGCACGAGGCCGGCGTGCCGGCGTCGGTCGATACGACCGCCGCGCTCGGCGTGCCGCCGCAACAGGTCGAGGCGCTCGCCTTCGCGTGGCTCGCATACCGCTTCACCGCGCGCCAGCCCGGCAATCTTGCGACGGTTACCGGCGCGGCCGGCAACCGTGTGCTCGGCGCGCTTTATCCGCGCTGACGCGATCCCCGCCGCGCGGCGGGCGCTGCATGGCAGACGGGAATGAAAAAACGGGGCATGAAGCCCCGTTTTTTCATATCAGCGAACCGGCGCGGATCTGCCGGATGCTCAGACCGAGAACGACGAGCCGCACCCGCAGGTGGTCGTTGCGTTCGGGTTCTTGATCACGAACTGGGCGCCGTTGAGGTCGTCCTTGTAGTCGATCTCGGCGCCGACCAGGTACTGGTAGCTCATCGAGTCGATCAGGAGCTGGACGCCGTTCTTGTTCATCACGGTGTCGTCCTCGTTGACTTCCTCGTCGAACGTGAAGCCATACTGGAAGCCCGAGCAGCCGCCGCCCTGCACGAACACGCGCAGCTTCAGGTCGGGATTGCCCTCTTCGTCGATCAGTTGCTTGACCTTGTCGGCCGCGGCGTCGGTGAAGACGAACGGTACCGGCATTTCGGCCGTCGTTGCTGCGGATTCGGTAACAGCGTTCATGCGAACTCTCCAAAAAGCTTTAGCCGCTATTGTAGGGCCGATCAGAAGATCGTGCTGATGTCCATGAAATCAATAGGTTCTTGTTGATTTCAATGCGCCCGGCCACGCGGGTGGCCGTCGCGCGGGCATAAAGCGCAGGCATAAAAAAACCGCCAGCGCGAAAGCTGGCGGTTTTTTCGGCGGACGCGCCCGAAAGCGGCGCGGCCATGAAGCGGAATTAACGCTTCGAGAACTGCTTTGCGCGACGTGCCTTGCGCAGACCAACCTTCTTACGCTCGACTTCACGTGCATCGCGCGTGACGAAGCCTGCGGTCGACAGCGACGGCTTCAGCGTTGCATCGTAGTCGATCAGTGCACGGGTGATGCCGTGGCGCACTGCGCCTGCCTGACCCGTTTCACCGCCGCCCGTCACGTTCACCTTGATGTCGAACGTCTGGCCGTGGTTCGTGAGTTCCAGCGGTTGACGCACGATCATCAGCGACGTTTCGCGCGAGAAGTAGTCAGCGATGGGCTTGCCATTGACGATGATGTCGCCCTTGCCAGCCTTGATGAAGACACGTGCGACTGCGCTCTTGCGGCGGCCCGTACCGTAGTTCCAGTTACCGATCATGTGGGCTCCCCTTAGATCTCGAGCGCCTTCGGCTGTTGCGCCGAATGCGGATGCGTGGCTTCAGCGTAGACCTTCAGCTTCTTGATCATTGCGTAGCCGAGCGGGCCCTTCGGCAGCATGCCCTTGACCGCTTTCTCGAGCGCGCGGCCCGGGAAGCGTTCTTGCATCTTGCCGAACGTCGTTTCATAGATACCGCCCGGGTAGCCCGAGTGACGGTAGTACTTCTTGTCCAGAGTCTTGTTGCCCGTGACCTTCAACTTGCTTGCGTTGATGATGATGATGAAATCACCAGTGTCGACGTGCGGGGTGAACTCAGGCTTGTGCTTGCCGCGCAGACGGCGTGCCACTTCGCTGGCAACACGGCCGAGAACCTTATCCGTCGCGTCAATCACGTACCATTCGCGCGTCACCTCATGGGCTTTTGCGGAAAACGTCTTCATGATCGATCCAAAAAAAATGCTTTGCCCGATGTGTTCTTCCTGCTTGTCTGTGTGCGCTTCGAGGCGCGGTGCAGGCTCTCCCTGTTTCTTTTTCCGTGGGCATGAATGCGGAAAAGCCCTGAATTATAAAGGAAATACGGCAACGCGGTCAAAGGGAATCCACGTCCCGCGCCGGCGGCGCCCGAAATGGGCCAGAATCCGGTCGTGCCCCAACACACCAGGCGAACCGAGCGCCCGGGGAGGCACCCATCGACGCGCGGCACCAGACCTTGCCGCGCCAGACCGGCCGACAACGGAAAAACAACAAACAAGCATGATGAAACAAAGACTTACGCCCTTTCTCGCGGCCGCATTGCTGGCCGCCGCCACGCCCGCCGTCGCCGACCGGGCCGACTGCGAGGCCAAGCTCGACGCACTCGACGCCCGCATCGCGGAAGCCCGCGGTGCCCATGCCGAAGATCGCATCGCCCGCCTGCGCGCGGTACGCGCACGCGTGCGCCACTTCTGCGCACGCGGTCACGGCCACGCTTCGGCCGCACCCGCACCGGCACCTGCCGCCCGTTCCGCGGATACGCCGCCCGGCGCTGCGTCGCGGCCGGCCGCACGGCAGCCCGCGTAATCGCGTAATCAGAACACGAACAGGTGCCGGAGCGCGCAAACTGCGCGCCGCTGATTGCATGGGACGAAAAAAAGCCCGAACGGTTGGTTCGGGCTTAATCCACCTCAGGAGGAGTGTGGAGGAGACATGCGGAGATTGTCGCACCGCGACAACCAATGAGGCTCATTATACGAATGCGCCGTCGACTTCACAAGAAAATTCGCATTGAGAAATCGAAAACCACAATGTGGGATGTGCGCGCTTTCGCGAGGCCAATCGAGTTTTCTCTTTAAAATCAATCGATTGGTTGACGAGCGCAGGATCGGAAGCCCGCCGCACCTAGAGTAAAACCCCTAAGGACCCCAGGGAAATCGGCGTGCGGCGCCCCGCCGGGCATCGCACGCGCCGGCGCGCCGGGTCGCGTCGTGCAGCGCATCAGCCGAGCGTTGCCCAGCGGGCTACAATGCCGGATCGAATCCGAATCAGGCAACGCTGGAGTGCAAGCATGGAATGCAAAGTAAGCTGGATGGGTCAGGACGGCATGGCGTTTTCCGCCCAGACCGGAAGCGGGCATCTCGTCGCGATGGACGGCGCGCCGGAAGGCGGCGGCCATAACCTCGCGCCGCGCCCGATGGAAATGGTGCTGGTCGGCACCGGCGGCTGCACCGCGTACGACGTCGTGCTGATCCTGAAGAAGAGTCGCCAGGAAGTCACCGGCTGCTCGGTCACGCTGAAGGCCGAGCGCGCGAGCGAAGATCCGAAGGTGTTCACGAAGGTCCACTTCCACTTCACCGTCACGGGCCGCAACCTGAACCCGGCCACGGTCGAGCGCGCGATCAACCTGTCGCATGACAAGTACTGCTCCGCGTCGATCATGATCGCGAAGACTGCCGAACTCACGCATTCGTTCGACATCGTCGCGGACTGAACGCACGGCAGCCACGCATGAAAAAAAGGGCCGGCGCTCCTGGTGGAGCGCCGGCCCTTTCGCATTCGAACGGCAAAGCAGGCCGATAAGCCGGATTCTGTGCACGCTGCACGCCGAAGCGCGCAGCGCGTGGCAGCCATTCCTCTAGGCGCGCCATTGCTGACGCGCTCAAGCTTCCTACCCGCAGACGAGACGGGGGCCCCGTCCTGCATCCGAAAATGCGCGCCTGCCTACTTGGAATTGCTCCGGGTGGAGGTTACCGTGCCGGCGAACGTCGCCGTCGCCGCGGTGCGCTCTTACCGCACCGTTTCACCCTTACCTGATCCCGGCTTGCGCCGGGCCATCGGCGGTTTGCTTTCTGTTGCCCTGTTCCGCGTGTCGCCACGGATGGCCGTTAGCCATCACCCTGCCCTGTGGAGTCCGGACTTTCCTCGCCCCCGCCAGCCCGAAGGCGGCGAGGCCGCGACTGCCTGGCCTACTTTGCGACGCGCATTTTAGCACTGCGCGCCGCCGGCCGTCTGGCCGGCGTCACGCGGCGGCGCGTCGGTCACGCGAACTTCCAGCCGATCGTTTCGCCGGCGCGCAGCGGCACGACCGGCGTATCGCCCGCGAAAACCTCGCGCGGCAATTCCCAGGTCTCGCGACGCAGCGTGATGGTTTCGGTGCTGTGCGGCAGCCCGTAGAAATCCGCGCCGAAGCGGCTCGCGAAATTTTCCAGCTTGTCGAGCGCGCCAGCCTGGTCGAACGCTTCCGCATACAGCTCGAGCGCGTGCAGTGCCGTGTAGCAGCCCGCGCAGCCGCACGCGGTTTCCTTCGCGCCGCGCGCGTGCGGCGCGCTGTCGGTACCGAGGAAGAAGCGCGGGTTGCCCGACGTCGCGGCCTCGACGAGCGCGACGCGATGCGTTTCGCGCTTCAGCACCGGCAGGCAGTAGTAATGCGGGCGAATCCCGCCGACGAACAGCGCGTTGCGGCTGTACAGCAGGTGCTGCGGGGTGATCGTCGCGCCGAGCAGGCCCGGCGCCGCGTCGGCGTCGCGCACGTAGTCGGCCGCGTCCTTCGTCGTGATGTGTTCGAACACGACCTTCAGGCCCGGGAAATCGCGGCGCAGCGGCGTCATCACGCGATCGATGAACACCTTCTCGCGATCGAACATGTCGACCGACGGATCGGTCACCTCGCCGTGCACGAGCAGCGGCATGCCGGTTTCCTGCATGACCTCGAGCGTCTTCGCGCACTTCGCGAGATCGCTGACGCCGTGATCCGAGTTCGTCGTCGCGCCGGCCGGGTACAGCTTCACGCCGTGCACGAAGCCGCTGTCGCGCGCGCGGCGGATTTCGTCGGGCGCCGTGTTGTCGGTCAGGTACAGCGTCATCAGCGGCTCGAACGTCATCCCGGCCGGCAGCGCGGCCAGGATCCGCTCGCGATAGGCCTGCGCGTGCGCGGTGGTCGTGACGGGCGGCTTCAGGTTCGGCATGACGATCGCGCGGGCGAACTGGCGCGCGGTATGCGGCAGCACCGCGGCCAGCATGTCGCCGTCGCGCAGGTGCAGGTGCAGGTCGTCGGGACGGGCGAGCGTGAGCGTCGCCGGAGAGGAAGCGTTCGAGGCAGTCATAGGAGGCGTCGTGAGGAACGGGCTGGCCATCTGCGGGGCCGGAACGCACGTGCGCGGACCGACTGACGGCAAACCGCAACACGAGGCCTTCGGCCGGCGGAATCCGCTTTTTACCGCTCAAGGCTCGGTGATATGCTAGAAACCACATTGTACCGGGGTTCCCCCGGTTGGTTACCCTGCTTCCGCCCCCGCCCCCAAGTAAAATGTGCCAACTCCTAGGAATGAACTGCGCCGCGCCGACGGACGTCACATTCTCCTTCACAGGTTTCGCGGCCCGGGGCGGCCTCACCGATCACCATGCGGACGGCTGGGGAATCGCGTTCTTCGAGGACAAGGCCTGTCGCCTCTTCATCGACCAGCAGGCCTCGGCCACGTCGCCGCTCGCCGAAATGGTGAAGCGCTACCCGATCAAGTCCAAGAACACGATCGCCCACATCCGCAAGGCCACGCAGGGTCACATCCTGCTCGAGAACAGCCACCCGTTCATGCGCGAGCTGTGGGGGCGGCACTGGATCTTCGCGCATAACGGCGATCTGCAGGACTACGAACCCGACCTCGACGGCAGCGTCTACCATCCGGTCGGCACGACCGACAGCGAGAAGGCATTCTGCGTGCTGATGCAGGGGCTGCGCGAAGCGTTCCCCGGCGCGCAACCGCCGCTGCCGGAGCTGTTCGAGCGCGTCGGCGAGCTGACACGCGGCATTACCGATCACGGCGTATTCAACTTCCTGATGTCGAACGGCCAGGCGCTCTTCGCGCACTGCTCGACGCGGCTGCACTACCTCGTGCGGCGCTGGCCGTTCTCGACCGCGCACCTGGTCGACGAAGACCTGTCGATCGACTTCGCGAAATACACGACGCCCGAGGATCGCGTCGCGGTGATCGCCACACAGCCGCTGACCGACAACGAAATCTGGACCTCATTCGAACCGGGCGAGCTGATCATGTTCCAGTGCGGCGACGTCGCCGCGCGGATGCAGATTCCGGTGCCCGAGCGCGTGCTCGAGAAGCTGCGCAACCCGGCGCTCGACGCATCGGCGTCCGCGCCGTGCGGCGGCGTGATTCGTGAGGCGCTGGCAGCCGGCGCCGCGGACGACGGCGACGACCCGATCGATTTCTGAGTCACGCGCGCTCGCGCCGCTTCCCCGCTTCCATTGCCGTCGCCACGCGACGGCGTGATCACCGGTCACGCCGGTCTGGCATCCCCGATTATCCGCGCCCGAGTCCGGGCCGCGCGCCCTCGCGGAAAATCGCGCCGCTTTTCACTCGTGCTCCGGTTTTCGTTTCATCCGAACCACAATTCCGTGCATCGAACCGGCCTCGCGCAACATTCACTTGATTTTATTAATGTTCAAGCGAAAATAATACATGCGCAAAACAATTAAATAGCCGGAATCACAATAACACAATCCGGAAACCACATTTTATCGCGGCAATTTTCCGCGAACAGTGCGCCAGATCACCAATACACGACTCAACAATCCGCCCTCTCAAAATCCACGAATCCCTTGCCCCACAAGGCTTTCAGTTCGATTAACCACACAATCAAAAAATACCGAACGAAATCGGCATTATCGCCACATTCGTTATTTTTTTGATAATCACCCGCCACCTCCATTAGTAGACTCGCCCCATCCCCGGTGTAACGGATCACGATTGGCGCGACATCCGCAATGCGGCAACGGCCGCCGCACGCCCATTCGAGCCATTTTCCCGCCGTGGAATGCGCTTTCACCGCACCGCGGTGGACACCACTTCAAAAAAGAGAGAGGGGCTTGTCGTGAATCACTCATTTCGATTGATATGGAGCGAAGCCGCCGGCTGCTGGGTGGCGGTCGCGGAAACGGCCCGGGCGCGCGGCAAGCGTTCGGGCGGCGAATCAGGCGCAAGCCGCCGTGCCGGCCGCATGGCGGCCCGCCGCTCGCCGCTGCGTGTCGCC
>NZ_VWWG01000086.1:0-29272 GCF_011753085.1 Burkholderia sp. Tr-862 | reverse complement strand
GCCGCAGCCGATGCATTCGTCGAGGTTGATGTAGAGCCGCTGCAGTTCTTCGATCCGGTTCGCGACGCGCTGCTTCCAGCCGCGCGACAGCCGCTGCCAGTCCTTGTTGGTCGGCGCGGTGTCTTCCGGCAGGCTCACGAGCTGCTCGGCGATCTCGTCGAGCGAGTAGCCGATCTTCTGCGCGAACACGATGAACGCGATCAGCCGCAGCACCGCGCGCGAATAGTGGCGATGGCTCGAGCCGTTGCGGTGCGACTTGATCAGCCCGCGCATCTCGTAGAAGCGCAGCGTCGACGCCGGCACGCCGCTGCGCGCGGCCACTTCGCGGATCGACATCAGCGGCCATTGCGGGGTTTCATCCATACCCATGACGCCCTCTGGAAAAGCTTGACTTGAAGTTAACTTCAACTTTTATGCTACGCGGCAGTTTAACCCGTCGCGAGGCATCATGCTCTCCTTATCCCTACGCAGGACGTCGCCTTTGGGCGCGGCCTGCGCACTGCTGCTGGCGTTGTCGGGCTGTCACGACGGCAAAGGCGAATCGTCGGTTCATCCCCTTCCCGAAGTCGGCGTGACGACCGTCGCGCCGCGCACGATCCGCCTCGCGGACGAATTCAACGGACGCGTCGAAGCGGTCGACGCGGTCGAGCTGCGGCCGCGCGTGAGCGGATATCTGCAACGCGTCGCGTACAAGGAGGGCGACCTCGTCGCGCAGGGCGCCGTGCTGTTCGAGATCGATCCGCGTCCGTACCGGATCGCGCTGGACCGCGCGAATGCGCAGCAGCAGCGGGCACGCGCGGCCGCAAGCCTTGCGAACGTGCAGCTCAAGCGCGTGCAGACGCTGATCGATGCGCATGCGACCTCCGAGGAGGAGCTCGACAACGCGCGCGCGAGCGCCGAGCAGGCGCGCGCCGACCTGCAGGCGGCCGAGGCGGCCGTCGCCGACGCGAAGCTCAATCTCGGCTTCACCGAAGTACGTGCACCGATCGCGGGCCGCGTCGGCCGCGCGATCGCGACTGCCGGCAACCTCGCGCGCGCGGACGACACGCTGCTGACGACCGTCGTGTCGCAGGATCCCGTCTACGTGTATTTCGACTGCGACGAGCAGAGCTACCTGCGCTACAACGCGCGGCGCGCCGATCCGAAGCATCGCGCGATCGGCGCCGATCCGGTGCGCGTGGGCCTCGCGAACGAGACGGGCTTTCCGCACGCGGGCACCGTCGATTTCCTCGACAACCGGCTCGATCCGCAAACCGGCACGATCCGTGCGCGGGTGCGGCTGTCGAACGCGGACCATACGTTCACGCCGGGCCTCTATGCACGCGTGCAGCTCGTCAGCGGCCGCGCGCAGGATGCGCTGCTCGTCGACGACAAGGCCGTGCTCACCGACCAGGATCGCAAGTACGTCTACGTGATCGGCGCCGGCGACAAGGCGCTGCGCCGCGACGTGACGATCGGCCGCGAGCTGGACGGCGAGCGGATCGTCGAGAAGGGGCTGCAGTCGGGCGATCGCGTGGTCGTCGACGGCGTGCAGCGGATCTACTATCCGGGTGCGCAGGTGAAACCGAAGGCGTTGCCCGCGCGCGCGGATGCGGGCACCGGCACCGGCCCGGACAGCGGCACGCAGGCCGTGGCCGATGCCGGCGCGCCGGCCGCGCGGTAACGGGAGACATGCGATGGATTTCTCCCGATTCTTCATCGACCGGCCGATCTTCGCGGTCGTGCTGTCGATCGTCATCTTCGCGATCGGCCTGATCTCGATTCCGATGCTGCCGGCCGGCGAATATCCGGAAGTCGTGCCGCCGAGCGTCGTCGTGCGTGCGACGTACCCGGGCGCGAACCCGAAGGAAATCGCCGAATCGGTCGCCGAGCCGCTCGAAGAGGCGATCAACGGCGTCGAAGGCATCATGTACATGAAGTCGGTCGCGGGCTCGGACGGCAGCCTGCAGGTCGTCGTCACGTTCCTGCAGGGCGTCGATCCCGACACGGCCGCCGTGCGCGTGCAGAACCGCGTGAGCCAGGCGCTGTCGCGCCTGCCCGACGAGGTGCGCCAGTATGGCGTGACCACGCAGAAGCAGTCGCCGACGCCGCTGATGTACGTGAGCCTCTATTCGCCGGACAACAGCCGCGATTCGCTGTACCTGCGCAACTACCTGACGCTGCACGTGAAGGACGAGCTGTCTCGCCTGACCGGCATCGGCGACGTCGGCGTGTACGGCTCCGGCGACTATGCGATGCGGCTCTGGCTCGACCCGAACCGACTGGCATCGCGCGGGCTGGCCGCGAGCGACGTGATCGCCGCGGTGCGCGAGCAGAACGTGCAGGTATCGGCCGGCCAGCTCGGCGCGGAGCCGTCGCCGAACAAGAACGACTTCCTCGTGTCGATCAACGTGCGCGGCCGGCTGCGCACGGTGCAGGAATTCGGCGACATCGTGTTGCGCAACGGCGACGACGGCCAGATCGTGAAGCTGTCCGACGTCGCGCGCATCGAGCTTGGCGCGGGCGACTACACGCTGCGCTCGTATTTCAACGACAAGCATTCGGCCGTGGTCGGCATCTTCCTGTCGCCGGGCGCGAACGCGCTCGAGGTCGCGAAGGCCGTGTATGCGAAGCTCGACGAACTGTCGAAGCGCTTCCCGCCCGGTATCGCGTATCGACCGGTATGGGATCCGACCGTATTCGTGCGCGAATCGATCCGCGCGGTGCAGCACACGCTGATCGAGGCCGTCGTGCTGGTCGTGCTCGTCGTGATCCTGTTCCTGCAGACCTGGCGCGCGTCGATCATTCCGCTCGTCGCGGTGCCCGTGTCGGTAGTCGGCACGTTCGCGTGGCTGTACCTGCTCGGCTATTCGATCAACACGCTGACGCTGTTCGGGCTCGTGCTCGCGATCGGGATCGTCGTCGACGATGCGATCGTGGTGGTCGAGAACGTGGAGCGCAACATCGCACGGGGGCTGAGCCCGCGCGATGCCGCGCACCAGGCGATGCGCGAGGTATCGGGCCCGATCGTCGCGATCGCGCTCGTGCTGTGCGCGGTGTTCGTGCCAATGGCGTTCATGTCGGGCGTCACGGGCCAGTTCTACAGGCAGTTCGCGGTGACGATCGCGATCTCGACGGTGATCTCCGCGATCAACTCGCTGACGCTGTCGCCCGCGCTCGCCGCCAAGCTCCTGCGTCCGCATGGCGCGCCGAAGGATGCGCTCACGCGTGCACTGGACCGCGCATTCGGCTGGCTGTTCCGTCCGTTCAACCGCTTCTTCGAGCGCAGCTCCGATCGCTATCACGGCGTCGTCGGGCGCACGCTGAAGCGGCGCGGTATGGTGTTCGCGGTCTATGCGGCCCTGCTCGCGGCGACCGCGCTGCTGTTCAACGCGGTGCCGGGCGGCTTCATCCCCGTGCAGGACAAGCTGTACCTGTTCGCCGGCGCGAAGCTGCCGGAAGGCGCGTCGCTCGCGCGCACCAGCGCGGTGACCGAGCAGATGACGAAGATCGCGCTCGGCACCGACGGCGTCGAGATGGTGCCCGCGTTCGCGGGGCTGAACGCGCTGCAGGGCGTGAACACGCCGAACATCACGAACTCGTACGTGATCCTGAAGCCGTTCGACCAGCGTCACCGCAGCGCCGCGCAGATCAACGCGGACCTGAACGCGCGCTTCGCGGCGATCGGCGGCGGCATCACCTATGCGCTGATGCCGCCGCCGATCCAGGGCCTCGGCAACGGTTCGGGCTACTCGCTGTACCTCGAGGATCGCGGCGGCCTTGGCTACGGCGCGTTGCAGAACGCACTGAGCGCATTCCAGGCGGCGGTCGCGAAGACGCCCGGGATGAGCTATCCCGTCAGCTCGTACCAGGCGAACATCCCGCAGCTCGAGGTGAAGGTCGACCGGCTGAAGGCGAAGGCGCAGGGCGTCGCGCTGACCGACCTCTTCAACACGCTGCAGGTCTATCTCGGCTCGATGTACGTGAACGACTTCAACGCATTCGGCCGCGTGTACCGCGTGATGGCGCAGGCCGACTCGGGGCACCGGCAGACGGCCGCCGACATCGCGAACCTGCGCACGCGCAACGCGAAGGGCGAGATGGTGCCGATCGGCTCGATGGTGACGGTCGCACCGGCGTACGGGCCGGACCCGGTCGTGCGCTACAACGGCTATCCGGCCGCGGACCTGATCGGCGATGCCGATCCGAAGGTCATGTCGTCGTCGCAGGCGATCGCGAAACTGCAGCAGATCGCGAAGGACGTGCTGCCACCGGGCATCACACTCGAATGGACCGATCTCAGCTACCAGCAGGTCACGCAGAGCAACGCGGCGATTGTCGTGTTCCCGCTCGCGGTGATGCTCGTGTTCCTGGTGCTCGCGTCGCTGTACGAGAGCTGGACGCTGCCGCTCGCGGTGATCCTGATCGTGCCGGTCTGCATGTGCGCGGCGCTGTTCGGCGTATGGCTGTCGGGCGGCGACAACAACGTGTTCGTGCAGGTCGGGCTCGTCGTGCTGATGGGGCTCGCGTGCAAGAACGCGATCCTGATCGTCGAATTCGCGCGCGAGCTCGAAATCCAGGGCAAGGGCGCGATCGAAGCGGCGCTCGAAGCATGCAAGCTGCGGCTGCGCCCGATCGTGATGACGTCGGTCGCGTTCATCGCGGGCTCGGTGCCGCTGCTGATCGGCGGCGGCGCGGGCAGCGAGGTGCGCGCGGCCACCGGCGTCACCGTGTTCGCGGGGATGCTCGGCGTCACGTTGTTCGGCCTGTTCCTCACGCCCGTGTTCTACGTGGCGATCCGCAAGCTCGCGGGCGGCACGCCGGCCGTCTGGAGCGAACAGCACGCCACCCTCGAAGGAGAAAACCGATGAGCGCCGCTTTCCGTCTTTCCGCGCTCGCGATGTCGGTGACGCTCGCCGCGTGCGCGGTCGGCCCCGATTTCAAGCGGCCCGACACGGCGAGCGCCGCGCGGTTCGCCCGCGACGCGCATCCGGCCACGCAGGATGCGGCGCCGCCCGATGCGTCGGCCAATGCCGACGCCGTGTTCTGGCGCGGCTTCGGCGATCCGGCGCTCACGCAACTGATCGATGCGGCGCTCGCGGCGAACCAGGACCTGCAGGTTGCCGTTTCGCGCTACGACGCATCGAACGCGTTGTTGTCGCAAGCGACGTTCGACCGTTATCCGACGATCACCGCGAGCGGCCAGATCGGTCATCAGCTGATGAGCCGAGACCAGGCGTTCGGCGCGCCGCGCAGCCAGCGCGATACGCCGATTTCCAGCGTCGGGATCAACGCGGCCTGGGAGCTCGACCTGTTCGGCCGCGTGCGCCGCTCGATCGAGTCGCAGCGCGCGGAAACGGCCGCGAGCGCGGCCGACGCGCGCGCGGTGCGCGTCGCGATCGCGGGCGAAGTAGCGCGCACCTATGTGGATCTGCGCGGCTCGCAGGAGCGATTGCGGATCGCCCGCGAGAACGCCGAGAACCAGAAGCAGACGCTCGCGCTGATCAATGCGCGCGTCGGCGCGGGCCGCGGCTCCGAACTCGACGCGGCGCGTGCGCGCGCGCAGTACGAGTCGACGACGTCGCGGATCGCCGTGTACGAAGCCGCGATCGGCGTCGACGAGCACCGCCTCGCGGTGCTGACGGGACAGACGCCGGACGCGCTGATCGGTCGTTTCGATACGCCGAAGGGCGCGCCGGCGCCGCTGCCGGCGCTCGCCGCGGACATCGATCCGGGCACGCCGGGCGACCTGCTGCTGCGGCGCCCGGACGTCGCCGCCGCGCAAGCGCGGCTGCATGCGGCGACCGCGCGGGTCGGCGTCGCGACGGCCGACCTGTTTCCGCGCTTCACGCTGGCGGGGTTGCTCGGCAGCGCGACCAGCAGCTACGGGTTCTTCCGTGCGGGCAGCGACACGAACCTGATCGCGCTCGGCATCGACTGGTCGTTCCTCGACGTCGGCCGCGTACGCGCACGGATTGCGGCGAGCGATGCGGAAGCGGCGGGCCAGCTCGCGCAGTACCGGCAGACCGTGCTCGGCGCGCTGGAGGAAACGGAGAACGCGCTGCTGCGCGTCGCGCGTACGCGGGACGAGACCACCCATCTGGTACGGGCCGCGGACGATAGCGCGCGCGCTGCGCAGCTCGCGCAGACGCGTTTCTCGGCCGGTGCGATCGACTACTACGAAGTGCTCGACGCGCAGCGAACGCTGCTGCAGGCGCAGGACGCGGCGGCCGACGCGCGGATGCGCAGCGCGACGTCGACGGTCGCGCTGTACAAGGCGCTGGCGGGTGGCTGGCCGGCGGGACCGGCGCAGGCTGCGTCGGGTCCGCTTGCGGGCCCGGGCCGGTAGGACGCGCGGCTTCGGGGCGGGCGGGGCATTGCGTTTGCCCCAAAGCCGCGCGGCTGACTCCGCATCGCGAGCTCGGCGCTCATGCACCCCATTGCCGGCCCCAGGGCGCCGCATGGATTGATTGCAGTCGATTCGGCGCCGATCGCGCTGATCGGCATGACGCGCAGTGCGCCGGTCTCGCATCGATGCCATATGGCCGTTCAACGGGGCCGGTTCGTTCGCCTGCCGCCCGTCGGCGACAGCCCGGCGCATCGCCGTCGCGCCTGCCTCGCATTGCCCCGCGTCGCCGGCCGATTCCCGCCGCGAAACATTGTTCTCCTTCGTCGTAAACGTCTCGAATGCGTGATATTTGCGCCGCCCGATCCGGTTTAGAGTGGCGGCAAATCGATGACGATGTGTCGTATGGCCGCGGTCGCGGGCCGTACCGATGCACCAGAGGAGCTGGAGACAAATGGCTGAAGGCAGAATTACGCAAGTCGAATCGTTCGGTTTCGAGCGCATTCCCGACGCATCGCGCTATGCGCGTCCGATCGATCTGTTCCGGCTGCTGTTCGGCGGCTGCAATACGTTTTCCACGTCGGTGCTCGGCAGCTTTCCCGTGCTGGTCGGGCTGTCGTTCAAGGCGGGCTTGTGCGCGATCGTGCTCGGCGTGCTCGCCGGCACCTGCATCCTCGCGCCGATGAGCCTGTTCGGCCCGCGCAACGGCACGAGCGACCCCGTGTCGTCCGGTGCCCACTTCGGCATTCACGGCCGGATCGTCGGTTCGTTTCTCGCGCTGCTCACGTCGATCGCGTTCTTCTCGCTCGCGGTGTGGAGCTCCGGCGATGCGCTCGTCGGCGGTGCGCACAGCATGGTCGGCGTGCCGGTCAACGGCGTCACGCTCGGCGCCGCGTACATGGTATTCGCGGTGCTCGTGCTGATCGTCTGCATCTACGGCTTTCGCTTCATGCTGTGGGTCAACAAGATCGCCGTGTGGGCCGCGAGCCTGCTGTTCGTCGCCGGCCTGTTCGCGTTCGCGGGGATGTTCGACATGAACTACGCGGGCACGTTGAACCGGGGCAGTGCAGGCTTCTGGGCCGCGTTCGTCGGCGCGGTGCTGGTCGCGTTGAGCAATCCGGTGTCGTTCGCATCGACGCTCGGCGACTGGGCGCGCTACATTCCGCGGCAGACGCCGAAGCGGCGCGTGATGGGCGCCGTGTTCGCTGCGCAGATCGCGACCTTCGTGCCGTTCTTCTTCGGCCTCGCGACCGCGACGATCATCGCGTCGAAGGCGCCCGCGTTCATCGCGTCGAACGACTACGTCGGCGGGCTCCTCGCCGTATCGCCGCGCTGGTTCCTGCTGCCGATGTGCCTGATCGCGATCATCGGCGGGATGTCGACCGGCACGACCGCGCTGTACGGCACGGGCCTCGACGTGTCGAGCATGTTCCCGCGCCTGCTGAACCGCGTGCGCGCGACGCTGCTGATCGGCACGATCGCGATCGCGTTCATCTTCGTCGGCCGTTTCTGGTTCAACCTCGTCGAAAGCGTCGCGACGTTCTCGACGCTGATCGACACGTTCAGCTGCCCGTGGATGGCGATCATGGTGATCGGCTACGTGACGCGCCGCGGCTTCTATCTCGCGGACGACCTGCAAGTGTTCAACCGCGGGCTGCGCGGCGGCCATTACTGGTTCACGCACGGCTGGAACCTGCGCGCGATGGGCGCGTGGTTGCCGGCGGCGTTCGTCGGGCTGTCGTTCGTGAACCTGCCGGGCCAGTTCGTCGGGCCGCTCGGCAACCTCGCGGGCGGGCTTGATCTCAGCGTGCCGGTGTCGCTGGCAGTCGGCGCGCTGCTGTATTTCGTGCTGCTGACGGTGTATCCGGAAGCGGAGGGTGTGTATGGTCCGCGCGGCCGCTTCCTCGTGCGCGGTGGCAAGCAGGCGGCGCGCGGTGTCGGCGCCCCGGTGATCCAGCCGAAGGGGTACTGAGCGCCGCACCGCGTGTCGGTTGCGGTGCGGATCAGTGGAACGTGCTGCCCGCGAGCATCCCGCCGTCGACGATGAATTCCGAACCCGTGCAGTACGCGGATTCGTCGGATGCGAGGAACAGCACGAGGCTCGCGACTTCGTCGGGTTTGCCGATCCGTGCGATCGGCAGCCCGCTATAGATCGACGACGGGTCGAAATCCGCGTATTCCGGCGGGCGCGCCATCACGGTGTCGATGCCGCCCGGGTGGACCGAATTCACGCGGATTCCGTAGTGACCGAACTCGAGCGCGGCGGCCTTCGTCATCCCGCGCACCGCGAACTTGCTCGACACGTACGCGCTGCCGCCGGCCACGCCTTCCATCCCGGCCGTCGACGACACGTTGACGATCGAGCCGCCGCCCGCATCCTTCAGCGCGGCCAGCGCCGATTTCATGCCGAGCCAGCAGCCGATCTGATTCACGTCGATCACCTTGCGATAGTCGTCGAGCGAACAGGATTCGATCGCCACGAGCTTCAGGATCGCCGCGTTGTTCACGAGGATGTCCAGCCGCCCGAAATGCGCGAGCGTTGCATGCACGGCGGTGTGCCAGTCGTCTTCCTTCGTCACGTCGAGATGCTGGTAGCGCGCGGCGTCGCCGAGTTCGGCCGCGACGCGGCGGCCCGCGTCGTCCAGCACGTCGGCGATCACCACACGTGCGCCTTCGGCGACGAACCGGCGTGCCTCCGCTTCGCCCTGGCCGCGGGCGCCGCCCGTGATCAATGCCACTTTGCCTTCGAGTCGTTTCATCGTGTTTGCTCCTTTGAGTGAAGGGGGACGCGCTCGGGCCCGCTCATGCGGCGGCCGACGCGTCGATGATGCGGACCGGATCGGCGCCGTCCCATGCGCGCGCTTCGGCAATGCCGTGCGCGATCATGGCGCGCATGCCGGCGCCTTCGATCACTTCGACGCGCACGCCGGGATCGTCGGCGTCGTCGAGATAGGCGACGCGCGTGGCCGGGTTGCGCGCTTCGAATACGACGCGCAGGCCGCGCTCGGTGAGCCGCGTCACGGTGGCATCGAGATCGTCGACCACCCATGCGACGTGGTGCAGTCCCGCGAGCGGTTGCCCTTGCGCGTCGCGGTACGGCGACGGCGCGTCGTTCGTCACGTGGATCAGTTCGATCTGCAGATCGCCGCGATACGCGAGTGCGACGTCCATCGTGACCGTCACCGCTTCACCGAGGTAGCGGCCGTCGAGGCGCACGTGGCGGAACACGGTCCACGGGCCCACGTCGTGACGGGTGCGCCAGTGCGCGATGCTGCGGTCGAGATCGGCGACCACATAGCCGATCTGGTCGATGGCGCCGAGGACGGGGTCGTTCATGGTGTCTCCGTGGCGGGGCGCGCGAATGCGCGGCGCCGTTCCGTGGGGGATGCGGCGCGCGATGAATGACGGCCATGATGGCAACAAAGCCAGGGCTGCGTGCCATCCAAACGGATTAGCTTCGGGGTCCGGATTGCGCCGGATGTCGGATGGCGCAGCGACGATGCGTGCGCGCGAGGTGATGAGGAAGGGAGGGGCGATCCGCGCGTTATGCCGTGCTCGGCCCCGGCTGTATGCATTTGCCGGGGCGGCATTGGATGATTTGGTTATCCGAACGTTTCGAGGGTGCTGCTCGCGCGCGCGTGGTAGCGAAGGGGGCAACGTATGCGTGGCGATCGCGGCTTGATGTGCCCGATCCCCCGTGATCGGGGCAGGTGCGATCGGTTGCCGTCCGGGGCCGATTCGCGCGCCGATTAGCCGCCTCGCACGCCGGCGCGCCGGCCTGCCGTCGAATGGCGCCGGGTCGTCCGCGGTACGGCGTTGCGCCGACCGAAAGCCGGCGCGGGCGACCGCCTATTGCCAGGTGCCGTCGACGTAGATCCACGCCGGCCCCTGACGCCGCCAGTAGCCGGGCACCCACCGACGCCCCGGGCGCCGCGCGACCCAGCGGCCGGACACCCATATATAGTGGCCGCGCTGCCAGCGCCAGTAGCCGTCGGTCCAGACATAGCCATGCGGCCGCGGCGGCGGCGGCCGGCGGTCGTGCCGCGGTGCCGGCGGCGCGAAGCGCGGGCGATCGGGATAAGGCGGCCTGCCGGGCCCGTGGTTCGGTCCGGGCGGCCGGTATCCCGGCGGTGCGGGCTGAGCCGAGGCGGTACGCAGCCAGCCGCCGGTGGCCGCGACGGCGGCGGTCAGTCCGATGGCGCGCAACAAAGAGCGTCGATTCATGGCGGGTCCTCTTATATGTAATAGGGTCCGCCTTACATTAGCCTCCCGCGCCCGTGGCCGGGTTACGCAGGCCGTTAAGGCTGTTACCACATGTCACGAGGACCCCACTGGTCGTCCGCTGGGGCTGGGCCAATCTCCGTTGCGGCCGCCGGCGACGGCGCATGGGGCCGGCAACGGCCGCGCGGATGAGTGTTTACCGTTTGATCGCCAGCTTTTAGGCGGTGCGGCCCGGTATTTGAGATTAATTTGGGTAAAAATTACCGATTTCGGGCACTTCAGCGATTCCGCTTGTTGTTTCTATGCAACCGTCAAGACGCTGACACGAAGGAATGGTGGGATAGAAGCCTCCAAAAAACACGCGTCAAGAAGTCAAAAAAAGACGTTAAAACAAATACTTATAACTCGTCCCCACTTTCATTATTTCTAGTTCTGGAAAAGCTTATTTCTTTATTTGCAGATCGCGCCCCTAGGGTACACCCCTAAACTCACGGTTCCCAAACGGGCAACTATCCGGGCGCCGCCAGCAGGACCGATGGCGCTCCCGGGCGGTTGCAGACCGTTTATGAACAAGGTCGCGAGACCTGCCTCTTTTTAGAAGGGAGCTCCACGAATGAACAAGACTCTGATCGTTGCAGCAGCTGCAGCATCGTTCGCTACCGTCGCTCACGCGCAAAGCAGCGTCACGCTGTACGGCGTGCTGGACGCAGGCATCACCTACACGAGCAACGTCCAGCCGGCACTCGGCCAAGCTGGCAAGTCGCGTTGGGCGATGGGTTCGGGCATTGACCAGAGCCGTTTCGGCCTGCGTGGCTCGGAAGACCTGGGTGGCGGCCTGAAGGCAATCTTCACGTTGGAAAGCGGCTTCGGCATCGGTAACGGCAAGCTGGGCAACAACGGCGGCATGTTCAACCGTCAAGCATTTGTCGGTCTGTCGAGCCAGTACGGCACGGTCACGCTGGGTAAGCAGTATGATGCAACGCAAGACTACCTGGCGCCGCTGACGGCAACGGGCTCGTGGGGCGGCACGTACTTCGCGCACCCGCTGAACCTCGACCGTCTGAGCACGACCGGCGACGTCGCAGCGAACAACACCATCAAGTTCACGAGCGCGAACTACGCTGGCCTGCAATTCGGCGGCACGTACTCGTTCTCGAACAACACGAACTTCGGTAACAACCGTGCGTACAGCGCAGGCGTTGCATACCAGTTCCAAGGCCTGAAGCTGGCGGGTGCATACTCGCAAGCGAACCTGGGTGACGGTACGAACGCAAACGGCGCGACGTCGTCGGCAATCGGTGGCATCGCCAGCCAAGGCCGCGTCCGCACGTACGGTGCTGCTGCTGGTTACGCATTCGGCCCGGCACAAGTCGGCGCTGCATGGACGCAAGCACGTCTCGACAACAACGCAGTTGGTCTGGGCACGCTGCGCACCGACAACTACGAAGTCAACGCAAAGTACAACCTGACGCCGGCTCTCGGCCTGGGTGCTGCTTACACGTACACGAACGCGAAGATCAACAACGGCAGCACGCACTGGAACCAGTTCGGCCTGCAAGCTGACTACTCGCTGTCGAAGCGCACGGACGTCTACGCACAAGCTGTGTACCAGCGTGCAGCGAAGAACGGCATTGGCGCATCGATCTACAACGGCGACAGCTTCAACAACAACCTGCCGAGCTCGTCGATCAACCAAACCGCAGCAACGGTTGGTCTGCGTCACCGCTTCTAAGCGTGACGGCTGGGTAACCAGCTTCGCAGTATCGAAAAAGGCGCCTTCGGGCGCCTTTTTTTTTCGCCTGGCGAATACGGCGACGAAGGTCGCGACGACGGCGCGTATCGTCCGGACGCAAAAAAACGAGGCTCAGGGCCTCGCTTTTTGTTTGATATGGCCGAGGTACGCTGCCGGCCCGCAGCGGCGTCAGCGCGTGTATTCGCCGTTGGCTTCCGGCTGGAACACGATTGCCGCGACCTTCATCAGCTTTTCGACGCCGCTCGGCTGCAGCACCTTCACCAGTTGCCCGCGTTGCGTGCCCAGCAGCGCCATGCCGACCGGCGAGAACACGTTCAGGCGTCCGAGTTCGAGATTGGCGGCATCCGGATAAACAATCGTCCAGGTGGCCTGTTCCTGGGACGCTTCGTCGAGCAGCGTGATCTGCGAGTTCATCGTGACGACGTTCGCCTTGATGGCGTCGGGCTGGACGATGTCCGCGCGCTCGAGCAGCGTGTCGAGCATCGCCTGGAAGCGCGGGTTGTGTTCAGCGTGCTTCTCGAGGCGAGCGACGTCGACTTCGCTCAGCTGGTAAAGGCGTTGTTTCATGGCAGTTCTCCAAATGATCGGCAGGGGGCAGGCGTGGCGTGCCTATGGGGATCGCCCGGAGCCTGTCTGACCTGGCTCCGGGAGGAGACCGTGCCGTCAGATCAGGCGCCGGGCAGGGGCGAGCGGCGCCTGGGCCGTGCGTCGGACGCAGCGGGGCGCCGGATGACCGGCGCGCATGCACACGCCGGCGGGGCCGGACGGCGAAACCGAAAGAGGCGTGGGCGCGTGCATGGTGGATAGGGTACCAACGGGTGAATAAAGCCTTACGATTCTACAACACAACCTTCCGGATCGGCGATTCGGGCGTCGGCCTTCCGTCAGGTATTGTTGTCGAAATGCTTTAAGTGATGGCGATCCAGTGACGCGACGGCGGTGGATATTTTCCAAAAACGCAACGCTGTATGTTCAAACCAAGGGTTTCCCCTTGGTATCGCGAGCACTACACTTGTTTCCATCGCTTCAGACAGTCCTGCCGGGAGCGACGCCAAAACAGAACACATTTCGGAGGTCCATCATGAAGTCGATCATCTACGCAGCGATCGCTGCATCCGTCCTTGCCGCCCCGATCGCATCGTTCGCACAGTCCGAGCAGGGGGTGACCCGTCAGCAGGTCCGGGCCGACCTCGTGCAACTCGAACAGCACGGCTACAAACCGGTCGCGAGCGATTCGCAATATCCGCAGGACATCCAGGCCGCGGAACAACGGATTCAGCCGAACCAGCCAATGCTCGCCCAAGCCGATACGAGCGGCTACGGTGCGGTGGCGACGAGCTCAGGCCAGTCGGGCCGCCGCGTCACGCGTGAAGCCCCGAATCCCGTGAACTCCGTCTACTTCGGCAACTGAACATCCCGGGTCTGCCCGAGCACAGCATGTGACCGACGGGACGCGCGCCGCTAGCGCGCGTCTGCGTCAGCAGAGCAGAACCTCCGTCGCCGCATTCCGGCGGCTTTTCCGCCCAGACGCTCGCGCGTTTGGGCCTTTTTCGCTGGAGTGGATCAGACGGACGTGACCGCCGGGGTGCCGTGGATATAGTGTTCCAGCTGGCTGATCGTGAATTGCTGGTCGGCAATCACGCTCTTCACGAGGTCGCCGATCGAGATCAGGCCGATCAGCTTGCCGCCGTCGAGAACGGGCAGGTGGCGCATCCGGTGCTCGGTCATCAGCGCCATGCACTCGTCGGTGGATTGCGACGGTTCGACGTAGCGCACCTTGGCCGTCATGATTTCCTCGACGCGGGTGGCTTTCGACGAACGGTCCTGCAGCACGACCTTGCGCGCGTAGTCGCGCTCGGTAACGATGCCGGCGATGTCGTCACCGTCGACGACCAGCAGCGCGCCGATTCCCTTTTCGGCCATCAGCTTGATGGCGTCGTAGACGAAATCGGTTTTCGTGACGGTATAGATCGTGCGGCCGGAATCCGGCTTGGCCTTGAGAATTTGCGCGACAGTCGTGCTCATTTGCGTTCTCCGTGTGCGGGACGATGCAGGGAAGGCAGGGCGTGATGCGCGGCACCCGATGGGCCCAGTATAGCCGGGCCGACTGAGGCAGTCGCGTGACGTTTCCAGATTAGCGGTAAACTCCGGTCACGCACTATCCACACAACTCCTACATTCCTGATCGTTTCGACTCAATTCATGATGTCTTCGCGTCCCCAATCGCCCACGCCGGGCAATGGCCAGGCCGACGAGTGCGTGACGCTCGTCGCCACCGCGTCGCTGCCCACGCGCTACGGTACGTTCACGTCGTACGCTTTCCGCGTATCGGGCAGCGATGCCGAACATCTCGCGCTCGTGATGGGTGACGTCACCGGCGAGCAGTCCGTGCTGGCGCGGCTGCATTCCGAGTGCCTGACCGGCGACGTGTTCGGCTCCTACCGCTGCGATTGCGGCGAGCAGCTCGATCTCGCGCTGCGCTACATTGCGGCGGAAGACCGCGGCGTGCTGCTGTATCTGCGCGGCCACGAAGGGCGTGGCATCGGCCTGAGCAACAAGATCCGCGCATACGCGCTGCAGGAGCAGGGGCGCGACACGGTCGAGGCCAATCTCGACCTCGGCCTGCCCGACGACGCCCGCGAATACGACTCGGCCGCCGCGATCCTGCGGATCCTCGGCGTGACGTCGGTGCGCCTGATGAGCAACAACCCGAAGAAGTTCGACACGCTCGTGAAGCACGGCATTCCCGTCTGCGAACGCGTGGCGCTCGCGGTGCCCATGCGCGAGGAAAACGAGCGTTATATCCGGACCAAGCAGGTGAAGTTCGGGCATTACTTCGAAGAGAACGAGTAACGTAATCAAGGGGCTCTACGGAGCCCCTTGATTTTTAAGGCGGAAACCCGCTCACACCCCGTGGATAAAGGCTGAGAGCGGAAAGTTGCGTTTCCGTTAAGGCGCATCTTCACTTGACGAAACGTAAGGAAACTTGGCGCTCTGGCGTAAGATTTCTATGGACCGATCGAAAAAGCTACGCTGCTCGGTCGGCCTATTAGCCTCACGGTTTCGGATGCATTTACGCTCTATCTAGCGGACCTTCTTGGCCGCGCTCGGATGCCCGCACGATGTGGCTGAGGCCGTCTTGGGGCACATACAGCCTGGAGTGGCTGGCGTATACAACTGGCACCACTATGATCGCGAGCGCCGAGATTGGCTCATGCGATTGTCCAATTCCTTGACGAGCTCGCGCCCCGGTATCCGAAGAAGTGGCCTGTATAAGGCTGGACTAGACCGAACTGACAGCGTCGGTTCGTCTGTCTCAGTTTGGCCATGAGGCGGCATTTACTCGTCGCTTAGACGTTCAAACGTCGGCTCGAGTCAGGAACCAGCCGTTGCTTCGAACAAGCTCGGGATTTTCATCTAGACTGATTGTTGTGAATTTGACAAAACGTCTGGATGTGGCCAAACTACCCGGCATGCCAAAGCAGATCACCGGACCTAGCATGCCGAAGAAGACTCCCGAACAGCAGCTATTGCTGGGGCAGATCAAACAGGTCGCCGAAGGGCTGGCCCGGACCTTTGCCCCATTTACCGAGGTCGTCGTCCATGACCTCCTCGACCCGGAGCACGCGGTGCTCGCGATCCACAACAATCTGTCAGGTCGAGAAGTCGGACAGCCTGCGACCGAACTGGGGCTCGCGCGGATCATGGACGCCGCCTACGAGCAGATCATCGCCAACTATCCGAATCAGTTTTCGGATGGCCGCCAGGTGAAGAGCACTTCCATCGGCATCAAGGACTCCAAAGGCGACTACATCGCCGCGTTGTGCCTGAACGTCGACCTCACGTTGTTCCGAGGATTTCAGAACATGCTGAGCAGTTTCATGGCGGTCGAGGGCACCACGCCTGCCAGGGAATCGCTGGACCCCGCTAGCGCGGATCTCATTCGCACCCGTATCGACGAGTTCGCGGCACGCATGGCGTCAACACCGCGCTCGCTCAAGCCAGAGGACCGCCGCTCGCTCCTGAAGGAGCTTAAGGGAGCCGGCCTGCTCGAGGTCCGTCGGGCGATGGAGACCATTGCCGTCTACCTGGGGGTCTCGCGCGCAACGGTGTACAGCGATGTCAAATGACGCCACGCTACTTCTCGTCGACAAGCATGTCGTCGTTCAATTGCTCGTACCGGACGACGTGACCGCGGTGGTGCGCGAGGCTTTCGAACTGCACGGGCAGCGCGCGGGCCGCGTGTTTCACCCCCAACGTCACAGCCATCATCGTCTTGCTCTTGCAGCGATCCGGTATGTGCCAAAGCGGAGTCGAAAAACTTGAAACCGCACTATGTCGAGCCGCTCAGCGGCACTACTTATCCTCTCGATACGCCTCGGTGGTGTTCGGACGACCGCAGGCCGCTCCTGATCTCGCCGCAGGCTGGAATTTCCCGGGACGACATCGATCGACACCTTCGCTCCCAATGGCGCTATCGCGCATCGCTTCCGGTCGAGATCGTCTCTCCCATCTCCATGGGGGAAGGGTGCACCCCATTGATCCAGAAGACGTGGGGCGACCACCGGCCGTATTTCAAGCTGGAGTGGTTCAGTCCCACAAGCAGCTTCAAGGATCGCGGCACGACGGTAATGCTCTCGATGTTACGGCAGCAAGGTATCGCGTCCGTTCTGGAGGACAGTTCAGGCAACGGCGGAGCGTCGGTGGCGGCTTATGGTGCTGCTGGCGCCATGCGCGTGAAGATTTTGGCGCCCGCATACGCGTCGCCCGCGAAGATCGCCCAGATGCGAGCCTATGGGGCGGAGGTGCAACTAGTCGACGGGCCTCGACAGGCGTGTGAGGACGAGGCCGTCCTGCAGTCCGCGAGCATCTTCTACGCCAGCCACAATTGGCAGCCGTTTTTCCTCGAAGGGACCAAGTCGATCGGCTACGAGATCTGGGAGGACCTCGACTTCCAGGCGCCGGACAACATCGTCATGCCTGCAGGCGCGGGCAGCAATGTACTCGGCTGTTATTTGGCGTTCTCGGAACTGATGCGCGCGGGTCAGATTCACAAAATGCCCAAGCTCTTCATTTGCCAGCCATTGAACTGCTCTCCTATCGATGCCAGCTTCCAGGCGGGCGTCACGACGCCCGTTCCGCGCGAGATTCGAAAGACGGTCTCCGAGGGGACGGCCATCGCCCATCCTCTACGCCTGGCGCAAGTGGTCAACGCTGTCAGACAGACGGGCGGCGCGACTGTGGCCGTGGAAGAAGATGCAATCGTGGAAGCGCTCAGGCGGATTGCGCGACTGGGCCTTTTGCCGGAGCTGACTTCGGCGACCGCGGTTGCAGGATTTGACCGGCTCACGCAACTTGGGGCGATTCGGGCGCGAGAGGAAACGGTTGTCCTGCTGACGGGTACGGGTATCAAGAACGCCGAAGCCATCGCGGCTATGTACTCGGAAATTCCCGATACGCTTGCCTAAAGGCCAACCCTCATGAAAATCGGACTCCTGAATTGCGGCGGCACCATCACGGAAAGCTATCAGAGTGATGGGACGATCAAGCGTCTGTTGGCACGCGATCTGATCGGGTCGAGCGGTCAAGCAGACTGGATCGGACGCGACATCGATCCTGTCGATAGCTGCGATCTGACTTTCGCGTCAATTTGCCGGGCGCGTGACGTCATGCGGCAGGATCGCGAGAGAGAAGCCTTCGTCATGTGTTGCGGCACCGACGCAATGGAAGATGTCGCCTATGCTGCCGCGCTGCTTTTTGATCGTGACAGGCCTGTCGTTTTGACCGGCGCGGCGATCCCCGGCGGCAATGCCAATGCAGATGGTCCGCGCAATCTGGCGGATGCTGCAAATCTGGCACGAGCCATGCCGAAGGGTGCGAGTGCCCTCGTGGCCTTCGCGGGACGGATTTTCGATCCGGTCTCGATCGTCAAGGTATGGCCGCAGGCCATTCAGCCCTTCGGACCGGAAACGGCGATCCGCGGCTCCATCGAGGCCGACATTGTTACGCTCACAGGTTCGGGCGCCGTTGACGACAATTACGCGGAACTCGATGTATCCGACCTCGGCGCCCGCGTTGCGATCGTCATGGAGACCTTCGGGTCGCTCGTGGGCTTCCCGGATATCTCCGAACTCGACGGTATTGTTGTGGCAGGCAAGGGCGCAGGGGGTTTCTCGGCGCAGTCAGAGCGACTTCTGAGCGAAGCCGCAATGCATATTCCCGTCGTGCTGTCGACACGCTGCGTGCATGGCTTCCGGGTCAATCCAGCCGTAACCAAGTATGCCTATGATCGCGCCCACAACCTCGGCCTGACCACAGCAGGTTATGACGGTCTGAACGCATCAAAGGCACGCATTCGACTCATAGCCGAGCTGGGTCGTGCCAATCGCAGTGGACAGGCCGGGCGCTGATCAGCGGACGCGGCTGTTCAACGAGTTCAGCAAAGATCCACCCGGCGCGGTGCCGGCGCGGGGGCCTGGTGGCTCCCGCGTCAGCCCCGCTTCGATCACATCTTCTCGACCTCCAGCAGGGTCCGCTTGCCTTTCACGTATTTGTAGAGAGAGATGGTGCTGTTCTTCAGGTCGCCGTGCTCGTCGAACCGGATATTGCCAATCAGCGTGTTCAGATTGGTCGTGGGCATGGCGGACAGGATGCCGGCGCGCGTGACCGAATTGGCGCGTTTCATCGCATCGACGATCACGTAGACGGCGCTGTATGCAACCGGCGAGTAGACCACCGGATCGTGGCCGTACACGGCCTTCAGTTCCTTGGCGAACGCGGCGCTGCCCGCCATCGCGGACAGATCGCCGCCCGCGACCGAACAGACCAGATTGTCGGCGGCGTCGCCGGCCAGCCGGGCCAGGTCGGTCGTGCAGACGCCGTCGCCCGCCAGGATCCTGGCGCGGAGCGCCAACTGCATGGCCTGCTTGGCGAAGGGGCCGCCGGTAGCGTCCTCGCCGCCGTACATGATGGCATCGGGGCGTTCGGCCTTGATCTTGGTCAGGATGGCCTTGAAGTCGGTGGCCTTGTCGTTGGTCGCATCGCGCGACAGCACCTGGATGCCTTCTGCCTTGGCGGTCTTCTCGAACTGATCCGCAAGACCCTGGCCGTAAGCCGTGGCGTCGTCGACGATGGCGACCGTCTTGACCTTCTGGTTCTTGGCGTACTTCGCGAGGGCGGGGCCCTGCTGGGCGTCGGTGCCGATCACGCGGAAGGCGGTCTTGTAGCCTTGCAGCGTGTACTGCGGGTTGGTGGAGCCCGGCGTGATCTGGGTGACGCCGTTGTCGCGGTAGATTTTGGACGCGGGGATGGACACGCCGGAGTTCAGGTGGCCAATCACGGCCACGACGCCGTCGTCGACCAGCTTCTGCGCGACGTTCGTACCGATCCTGGGATCGGCCTGGTCATCCAGCGACTCGATCTCCAGGATGACCTTTTGACCGCCGATGACCAGATTGCCGGCCTTGTTGATCTGCTGGGCGGCGAGCTTGGCGCCATCGGCCGCATCCTGGCCCATGTGAGCAATGTTGCCGGTCAGCGGTTCGGCGCTGCCGATCTTTACGATCACGTCGGCGAGAGCAGCTTGACCGTAGACCATGGCAACGCAGGCGAGTGTCAGCGCGGCGTTGATGGGTTTGAGTTGCAGTTTCATATGCTTGGGCCTCTTGTTGAACTGGGTTGCTGTTAAAAATGCATGTGGCGTCTCCTATCGAAGTCACGACATTGGCGACATTTCGAATGTGAGTATTCGTAAGAGCAGCCCATCACACGAGGGAAGACTGATTAGCATTCCGTAGCGTTGTGATCGCGAACCTAGCCACTCGTGAGCGGCCCGTCTGCCCCTTGGATTCCCTTTCTGGAAATATTATCTAGAATTAAATAAAATGTATTGTAGGGGTAAACGCTTGGTTTCTGTCCGGTATCGACCAGAGGCTGAACGACGTACTGATAGACAGGAGGTAGGTCCCAGATTGGAAAAAAAACGCTGCATCTCAGTCCAGGCAGTGGACTTGAACGCAACGTTGATCGCCGGATCGACTGGTGATACGTGGCATTGCCGCGCCAACAGGTGCGCGCTGCTGGCGGCGCGTCGGGGCTGAATGCGATCGGGATGACGCGAAGTCTCGAAGACCTCCAAGGCAGCCACCCATTCCGCCAAGTACGAGCGGCCGATGTGGCCAGTAAGCGTCATTCGCCCCTACCGTCGCACGGACGTTCAAACATCGGCTTCACCCGTGGGAACGGCCATTCGATTCGCGAGGATGAACGTTGCCTCGTCTGCTATCAGGGGCCATCGGCGCAAACAACGACTATCGCTCGAAACGATCGCTGAAGAACAAGTCGGTGCTTGAGTCATCTTGCACCGTAGAAATGCCGGTACTGCCACGCGGCCCGCCTGATTAACTCGTCGTCCGGCCATGGGCCGGTTCCAAATCTGCCGACCGATAGAGGCGTTAGATCGATCGGAGGGGCACCGTCAACGATCCACGCGGCGAGCATCTCCCCCAGTGCCGGGGCGATGGAGAGTCCAGCAACATTGCAGCCGCTCGCGAAGTAAAACCCCCGAATGGCGGGCGCGGGGCCGACGATGTGCTGGCCATCTGCCGTCATCGTTGGCAGCCCGCCACGATGCTCCCGTATCTCTGCCTTCAAAAGGATCGGAAGCTGGGCCTCGACGTCCCGAGCGTAGTGCCAGAGAATCTCGGCGTCGAGCGACAGATCCTTGATGTCGAAGTTGGCGTCGAAGCCATTCATGTCGAAGAATCTCGGATTTTCCTCGTAGACTCCCCAGAGAAATCCTCCATCACAAGGTCTCATATACACCGCAGCATCCATAATTCGGACCATCGGCAATTCGGCTCGGGCATCGGGCACGGGTTCGGTGACGAACAATTGCTGCGCTGTCGTAACAAGAGGCACTCGAATTCCGCTGGCTTCAGCCACTTGCCGCGTCCAGGCGCCGGCTGCATCGACAACGACCGGGGCTTGTATGCGACCGTATGCGGTGTCGACCCCGGCCACTGCGCCGTCCTCAATCAGGACGCGCGTCACCGCCGTGTTGGGCAGTAACACGGCTCCGTTTGCCTGCGCTGCACGAGCGAAGCCGACGGCCAGTTGCGCGGGATTGAAATACATGTCATCGCCGATGCGCATCGCCGCAGCCACTCCCGTTGTTTGAAGAAACGGATTGAGCCGGTGAGCCTCGTCGATGGAGAGTGCCTCCACGTCCAGGCCGTGGCGCTGGCCGCGCAGGATGTCTTCCTGAATGACCTCGGCATCCACCGCTCGCCGTGCTACTTTGACGCTGCCCGAGTGCACCCAATCCAGGGGCTGGCCGGTGTCCTCAGAGAATTGCCGGATCCTGTCAGCCGCCAGCTTGATCAGGTCGATCATTAAGTCACTCTTGCGCATGCAACTCACCATGCCAGCAGCTCGCGGTGAGGTCTGTGAGCCGATTTCGAGGCGCTCGACCAACGCGACCCGGAGAGCGCCTCTCTTTGCTACGTGGAAGGCCGTCGCCGCTCCTAGCCCGCCTGAGCCAATGACGATCACATCTGCCGATTCGATCATTGATGCATCTCCTGTCTATCACGCGGGCCGAACTACCAAGCGGAAGGGGCCTTGACACATGGTAGACCTCGGAACTGAGGCGAAGGCGGCCGTGAACTGACGGACGGCTGTTGGAAGGCGACAGCTGGCATCGGCCGCGAAGGTGGAAACGACCACAACGTGTCAGCACGCGATCGCGATCTCATCGGAAATCGACGAAGCGTTCCAACTATTGCGTGTCGAGCCCGTGGGGCTTGCCGGAATGAATGGCCGATGTGCACGCGAAAGCCGCCGTTTTGCGTGTGAGGGATCGAATGACGGCAGAGGGTCGATCACTGACCGTGCCCGCATCGCCGGCCAGCAGTGTGAGCGCGACTACGACGCACTGACTGCTGCTCCGTCGGTCGCTGCTCGGTGACGGTGTACCGGGTCGGCCACATGTTGCAGGTCGGAGCGTTTGAATGGTCGCCCCGCGGGCCTACCATTGCTTCCCGTTGGCGAACAATTGCTGTTTTAAATGATCGTTTTCCACTATTTGGGAACGAAAGTTGACCTCCTAGACTTTTGCTACGTCCTTCCTCGTGCCTGAGTACGGACGATTTCTCACCCCGGTCACGGTCACCCTGTGATCGGGGTTTTTTGCTTCAAGAGAGGACGCTGACCGTGCCCGCGTCGCCGGCCAGCAATGCGAGCACGACTACGATGCCCTGATGGCGGCGGCACGCTGACGTCTTCGCTCGGCGCGTTTCGTCAGCCACTCAACGATCCGGCCGTGCCGTGCGACCGCCTCGTGATACCCGTACGTATCGACCGTCCGATACTGCCATCCTGGCTCATACACGTAGTGGACAAAGTACGGTTGCGCGGGCGGATCGCGATCCGGCGCCGTCCCGAGAAAGACTGTCCAGACGCGCGTGTTCTCAGCGACCGTCGTGTCCGCGATTCGCTTGTCCGACTTGCAGAACGTCAAGAGATCGACCTCGACCGGCTCGTGTGGATCGTTGAGGATGAAATAGTGCAGCATGATGCTGCTCGAAATGCTGTATGGATATACAGTTTAGCGCGCGGTAACATGGACTGGTCAATCGTCCCGGCGGCGATCTCAGCGCGTAGCGATTCGGGCATGCCTGCCCGTCAACGCCATCCCGTCTGTCCGGATGCATCCCAATACGGATTGAACGATGCCACGCGCATGAAGCCGTGCGCGGCTGCGCGTGCGCATGCGGCTTCCCAGGCACCGTGGTCGGGCAGATAGAAGACGATCAAGTCTTCGGGCGTGGGCGATGGTGCGACCGGATGCGCCGGGCAGTGCGTGAACTCGAAGTGGTAGTCGAGCCCTTCGCGTCCGAGCATTGGCGCCGGAGAAGCCGTCGTCATCGTCGAAACGCGCGAGTACCGACAATTCGAACGCGTCGCGGTACATACGCTCGGCTCGGGCGAGGTCGGCGACGGGGCGGGCAATGCGCAGGTGGGCGTGCATGACGACGTCGGCTGTGCGTGACGGTTCGCCGATGATAAGCCGCCGGGCCACGGTGAATATGCCGGATGGCAGGGAGTTTTGATGTGTCCCCGCTAAACCACGCAGGCAAGAAAAAGCCCGCTCCTGGGAGCGGGCTGAATCCATGTTTGGAGACATGGAGGAGACAGATGCAACTTTAAGGGAAAACCCGAGGGATGGCAAGCCCTAGTTGTAATTGTGCAACGCAGCGCTGATCGGGCTTTCCTGACAAGGGCAAGGGTGAGGCACCCAGTATCGCGGCCCTTCCCGCGATCCGACATTCCGCCATGTCCTGCCACGGAACATTTGCCGTTCGACCCACCGACCGTCGCGTATCCGCGGGCCCGCCGTCGCTCTCACATGCTCACTTGCCGCCTGCCCGCGCATGCGCGGCGAATGCGCCGAACCGCTCCTGCGCAACCGGCACCGCGTACTTGTCGCGCATTTCCATCTCGATCCACGCGCAGGCCTCGCGCGCGCAGTCGGTCAGCGCATGCCGCGTCGCGTGTCCATCGATGTCGTAGAGGAAGCGCACGCCCACCTCGTCGTCGGCGACCTGCCGCTGCAACTGGTTGAGCTGCAATTGCGGCCCGTGCCGCTGCGACAGCGCGCGCAGCTCGTCGAAGTGATATTCGAGCCAGTCGGCGAAGAACAGCGCGTCGCTGTGGCTGCGCAGACGGAATGCCGCGCTGCGCGACGGACGCTGCGCGGCGTCCCCGGCGGCCTGCGGCTCGCCATTCGGTGCGATGGCCGCGTCGACGGGCGCGAGCGGCTGCCGCGTCTGCCGGTACGGTTCGCGCTCGCGTAGCGCGTGCCACAGCAGTTCGTCGCCGGCGGCACCCGACGGCTGCATCGTGAGGTCGTGCCGGCCGTCGTCGGCAGCGGCGATGTCGCGGATCACGAGCCGCAGCGAGCAGAGCGGCTCGTCGGCGACCAGCAGCGTCGCCGCGCGCGGCAGCCCGCAGACGAGCGGCGCGGCACCGGCCGCCCGGAACACGAGGCCGCGGCGATCGAGCCGCACGAGCGGCAGCGGCCGCGGAAACGACGGGTAGGCGACTGCGATGCGGGCGCCGCCGGCACCCGTCAAGCCGGGCATCATCGCGCGAAAGACCTGAGACTGGTCCAAGGTGGTTCTCCTTCGTTACGATGCCGCGGCCGGACTACGCGCGTTCCGGCTCAGGCGGCGATGGCTTGCCGGGCGGCCCGTCCCGGCTCGATTCCAAGTGCGGCAAACGTTTGCGGATCGATGTCGATCCAGCACGCGACAACCAGACGACCGTCCACCTGCTTTGGCGGGCCTGCCCGGTGCGCGTGCACGCCGATCCGGCGGAACAGCCGCTCCATGCTCGCGAACGTCACGCCGATCAGCTGCCGCGCGCCCAGCTGCGCCGCGCATTCGACGACCGCGGCCAGCATCGGGCGGACGGCCCACTCGGCATTGCCCGGACCGCCTTCGTCGCCGGTCGCCGCGAACCGCGACAGCTCCCAGACGGCAGCCGATTGCGGCAGTGCGACGTCTTCGGCGATCAGGTCGGCGAACAGCGACTTCAGCAGATACGGGCGGGTGGTCGGCAACAGGCGCGCACATCCGCACACGTCGCCGACGGCGTTTCTCGCGAACACGTAGACGGTATCGTCGCGATCGAACTGATCGCGCTCGAAACTCTCGTTCGCCGACGGAAGCGCCCAACCGAGCTGTTCGACGAATACACGGCGCCGATAGCGCCCTAGATCCGCTGCAAGTTCGTGCGGCAACCGCCCTTCCTCGTGAACGAAGGTTCGCATGGTGTCCTCGGATTGGTCTTTGTATGCACGCATTACAGCGCGCGTCCCGAGGAGGCGGTAACTGGTAACTCTTACAGGTAGACACGCGCCGACGCGATTTGACCGGTGGTAACGGTTTCTTGATCGGCGGGATTGAAATACGGGCGGCTTTTGCTTATAAAGAGCGCCAGTCTTGCGGAAATGTCAGAGGAAAGCGTGGCCGATTGTCACTGGAGCGTGGGACCGGCATGATAGGTGTCGTTGCGACCGAGCAGCGCCGATGCGACGGCGGCGGCCCAGTCGATGCCTGCCAGTCGCGCGACGAGCGCGGCGGCGGTGCGGAACATGCCGAGGTCGGCGCCGTTGGTGTCCACAGCCATGATGTTGCTGCGGACATCGCCGCCCGCGATCACGAACGCGCCCGTTGCACGTTCGAGATACCAGTCCCAGCCGACCGTCAGGTATGCGACGCCGGCACTGGCCGGGCGGTGCCATTCGGTGTAGCCGGCCAGGCGTGCGTCGATGGCGCTGTCGCGCAGTTCCGCGAGCAGCGATGCATCGAGGTCGCTGGCGACATGGTCGAGCGCGAGCGCGGCCAGTGCGTTTTCGGACAGCCGTACGTAGCCGTCCGGAGACGGGCCGCGGACCGGGTGCAACAAAGGTGAAGTCATGCGCGGAATGTATCAGCCCCGAACCGGCGCTGGCACCTGACAGGTATGACAGCGTGACGTTGTCGGAGAAATAATGGAATTACGCTGGCAGGATGCCTACCAACAATTCAGTGCCGCGGAAGACGAGCAGCAGCTCTTCCAGCGGATCGCTGCCTATTCTAAACGCCTCGGCTTCGAATATTGCTGTTATGGCATTCGCGTGCCGCTGCCCGTATCGAAGCCGGCCGTCGCGATCTTCAATACCTATCCGGACGGCTGGATGGCGCGCTACCAGGCGCAGAACTACATCGAGATCGATTCGACGGTTCGCGACGGCGCGCTGAGCACCAACATGATCGTGTGGCCGGACGTCGACCGGATCGATCCGTGCCCGTTGTGGCAGGACGCGCGCGACTACGGGCTGTCGGTGGGCGTTGCGCAGTCGAGCTGGGCGGCGCGCGGCGCGTTCGGGCTGTTGAGCATCGCACGCCATGCGGACCGGCTCACGCCGGCCGAGATCAACATGCTGACGCTGCAGACGAACTGGCTCGCGAACCTGTCGCATTCGCTGATGAGCCGCTTCATGGTGCCGAAGCTGTCGCCCGAGTCGAGCGTCACGCTGACCGCGCGCGAGCGCGAGGTGCTGTGCTGGACGGCCGAAGGCAAGACCGCGTGCGAGATCGGCCAGATCCTCAGCATCTCGGAGCGCACGGTCAACTTCCACGTGAACAACATTCTCGAGAAGCTCGGCGCGACGAACAAGGTCCAGGCGGTCGTCAAGGCGATCGGGGCCGGACTCATCGAAACGCCCTGACGCGGCACCGGTGGCGGGGCGATCCTGCCACCGGTTCGCACGAGCGGCCGCTGCCGCTCACTCCATCAGCGGCTCCGCTTCCTTCGCGGTCCAGCTCACGCTGGAAATGCTCTTCTCCATGCTCATCCGGCTCGCGATCTGCTCGAGCTTCTGCTGATCCTTCGGATGCAGCTTCAGCGTCGCGGTCACCTTCAGCCGGTCCGGCTGCTCGGGCACGTCCTCGCTGGTCAGGCTCTGGAACGACAGCGGTTTCGCATACATCGAATTCGACAGCAGCGTGCGGATGTGCACTTCGTCCGCGGTGAGGCAGATCACGGTGATCTGATATTCGCGCACGAGATCGGCATTCGACACGGGGGTCGCGTTGATCGCCTGGCTGACGCCGCGCAGTACCGTGTTGGTGAGCAGCACGACGCCCGTGCCGGCCAGCGCCGGCACGTAGTGGCCGGAGCCGGCCAGCACGCCGACGGCCGCCGAGCACCACAGCGTCGCGGCCGTGTTGATGCCCTGGATCGACCCCTTGTCGCGCATGATTACGCCGCCGCCGAGAAAGCCGACGCCCGACACGACGTAGGCGGCGATCTGCGTGACGCCGGCCACGCCGTTGCCGGTCAGCACGCCGAGCGTGACGAACAGGCATGCGCCGCTCGCGACGAGCGTGATCGTGCGCAAGCCCGCCGTGCGTTGCCGCATCTGGCGTTCGAGGCCGATCGCGACGCCGCAGGCGAACGCGGTGAAAAGACGGAGTGCGAAATCGAAAGTCATGAGTGTCCTGCCGTGCAATGAGCGCATGCCGGCCCGCGTCGCGTCGGCGCGATGCCGAACGCGGCACGATGGCCGTCATCGCGCGGCACTGTACCGCGCGAATGCGTCATTCAGTGTGAAACGGGAGGCGTGCGGGCTCGCGGAACGCGAGCCGCGGCAGGAGAACTGCGTCGGACAGGCGTTCAGGCGGCAAGCGGCGCACGCAACGGAGTGCTGCAACTGTCCACGATGGTTCCTGAAGGAAGAATGGGCGGCATTCTAGTAGGCCGCCCGCGCACACGTCAACCGGCTTGGCGGCCGGCCGCGCACGGCCGGCGCCTCACTGCGACGGTTACTGCGACGACCCGATCGTCCCCGTCGCGAGCGCGAGCGCGGCGGCGGCCGACAGCGCGCCGGCGTAGCTGTCGACTTCCGCGTTGCGGGCCGCGAGCAGCTGGCTTTGCGCGATCGTCGCATCGGTGACCGAGCCCACGCCGTTCCGGTACGCGGTCAGCGCCGCGTCGTAGCTCGTCTGCGCGGCGTCGACGAGCGCCTTTGCCGCATCGTGCGACGCGAGGCTCGTCTGCACCGCATTCTGCGCGGCGACGACCTGGCGGACGGCTTCCTCCTTGGTCCGCGTGAGGCGCGCGGACGCGCTCTGCGCATCGTTGCGTGCCTGCATCAGCACCGCCGAGCGCAGGCCGCCATCGTATAGCGGGATCGTCACGCCGAGGAACACGCCGCCGCCGTAGCGGCTGCCGTTCAGGTTGACGGTCGGCGCCTGGTCGCCGATCGCGGGCAGCGCGGAGATCGCCGTGCCGCCGCTGGCATAGGACGTCGACGCGGACAGGAAGATCTTCGGCATGAACGCGGCTTCCGCGGCCTTGATCTTCGCGCGGTTGGCCTGCTCGAGCGCATACGCACCCTGCAGGTCGGGACGCCGCGCGATCGCATCCGACACGATCGCGTCGACCGACGAAGCGAGCGCGGGCGGCAGCGGCCGCTTCGGCAGCGCGGCGATCGACGGCTTCGACAGCGGCGAGATGCCGAGCGCGGAAACCAGTGCGAGGTAGCTGTCGCTTTGCGCGCCGTTCGCCTGCACCAGCGCGAGATTCGCCTGCGCGCGGTTCTGCGTCGCCTGCGCGAGTTCGACGACGGTGCCGACGCCTTGCTTCATCCGTGCGCGGGACGCCGCGAGGATCGCGTCGGCGTTCGCCAGGCTCTGCTGCGCGCTGGTCGCGCGCGAGCGGGCGGCTTCGTAGCGGTAGTACGCGACCGTCACGTCGTGGATCACCTGCTGATGCACGGCCGTGAACGCGACGTTCGACGCGACCGACGCCTGCTCGGCCGCCTCGACGCGCGCAGCACGGCCGCCAAAATCGAACAGCAGCCATTGCAGCGACAGCGCCGAAATCGTGCCGTGCACGGTCGTGTTGCTCGACGCGTCGCCGAGGATCGTGGATGTCGAACCGTGGCTCGCCTGGTACGCGCCCATCGCGGTCGCGGACAGGTTCGGCAGGTACGCGGCCTTCGCGATGCCGACCGCGAGCGCCGCGTTGCGCGCGTCGTTCCACGCAATGCGGGTCAGCGGGTTCGTCGATTCGGCGAGGTCGATCAGCTCGGGCAGCGTATAGGGATGCGCGGCATCGAGCGCGGCGGGCGGCGACACCGATGCGAGCGCGGGCGAGGCCGGCAGCGTGTAGTCGTGCGGTGCGCGTTGCGCGGACGCGAGCGGCGGGGCCGGCACGATGTCGCCCGCGGCCGACGTTTGCGGCTGCCACGGGCGATCGGGTGCGTCCGGCGCCAGATCGATCGACGACGTTGCGCAACCGGCCAGCGCGACGGCAGTCGCGAGCGCGGCGGCGGCGATCGACGCGGCCGGCGGTTCAGGGACGCGCATGAGGGGCAGGCTCCTTCGGGGTGGCTTGACGCGCGGCGTCGGCGATGTGCGCGA
>NZ_VWWG01000085.1:0-29292 GCF_011753085.1 Burkholderia sp. Tr-862 | reverse complement strand
GTCGACCGACAGCACGAGCGTGTGCGCGCGTCGGGCGAGGCTGCGGCACACGTTCGCGTGCGAATCGATGCCGCACGCGACGAAACCACCGCCGTGGAAAAACACCGTCAGCGGCAACGGCCCGTCGGCATCGGGCCGATACAGTCGTGCGGACAACTGACGACCGGGGGCGAGAATCTGCCAGTCCTCTTCAGCGGCAATCGCATCGCCGGGCGCGAAGGCGCCGCCTCCGGCAAGGCTCGCGCGGTAGGCGGGAACGGTCAACTGATCGAAATCGATCGCGGGCGCTTGGGCGAGCGCGGCGAGCAGCGCCTGCGCCTGAGGGTCGAGCGGCATTGGAACTCCTGTCTGAATCGGATGCGGTCTGAATCAGGTAAACCCGCGTCGCGGTTTTCCCTGAGCCCGCGCCGGACGCTTGCCGGCACGGCCTGACGGGCATTCCAGCGCAGCGGGCAGGGCGCCACATCATCCGATCGGACGATGGTTCACGCGCCCGGATGGCCAAAGCTCACCATTCAGTGAATGTCCCGATGACGCCGGAATTAAGACGCGTCTTAATCATGGCGGCGCGGATGAATCGCACCGACAACGAGTTGCATGGAGGATGGAGCGTGCTGATGGAGACGAGATGGGCTCCTCAAGAGAGCCAGTCAACAAGCGAGGAGGCCGACATCGGCGTCGCGGATTTCAGCGAGCTGATGGCGCGTATCTACCAGGGGCCGCTGGAAACGCCGCCGTGGGCGGGCGCGCTCGAGCTGGTGCGCCGGTTGCTGCAGGCCAACTACGTGACGCTGATCCTGCGTGCGGCGGCGAGCGACCGTCGCGCGCCGCTGTCCGTGCACGCATCGGAGTTCGGCCCGGTCGTGCCGGGTGACGGCGAGGCGTCGTACAACAACTACTATTATTCGCTCGACCCGTTCGTCGGCCTGCCGGCCGATCGCGTGGTGACGGTCGACGACGTGTTCGGCGATACGGGTTGGCTGTCGAGCGAACTGTACAAGCAGTTCCTGAAGCCGCAGGACGTGCGCTACATCCTCGGCGCCGACCTGCGCGCGCCGTCGGGCGTCGAGTGCCGGTTCCGCGTGTGCCGCAACCATGCATCGAAGCAGTTCTCCGCGCGCGACAAGGCGATCTGCGCGCTGCTGCTGCCGCACCTGAAACGCGCGGTCGAACTGCATTCGCGGCTCGACACGGCCGAGGTGGAACGCTCGATCTACGCGAACGCGATCAACCGGATGCAAATCGGCACGATCACGCTCGACGAGAACGGCACGATCATCGACCTGAACAGCGTCGCCGACGAGATCCTGAAGCAGAACAACGGTCTGACGATTGCGCGCGGCACGATCGAGGCGACCGATGCGCAGGAGAACCGCACGCTCAAGCGGCTCATTCGCCACGCGGTGATGGGGCACCACGGCACGGCCGCGGCGACGGTCGAGGCGATGCCGATCACGCGCAGCTTCGACAAGCCGCGCCTCGGGTTGTTGGTGCGCACCGTGCTGCTGTCCGACTGGTCGGAGGACAACAAGCGCCGGCCGGCCGTCACGCTGTTCTTGCGCGATCCCGACCGCAAGCCGCAGGGCGCGCAGGAAATCATCCGCAAGCTGTTCGACTTGACGCCTGCCGAGACATCGCTCGCGCTGCTGCTGACGAACGGGCTGACGCTCGAGGAGGCGGCGGAGGAATCGGGGATCAGCAAGAACACGGCGCGCACGCATCTGCGCGCGATCTTCTCGAAGACGGGCGTGACACGCCAGGCGACGCTCGTGCGGATCCTGCTCGGGAGCGTGGTGCCGCTGGGCTGATCGGGCGCGGCGCGTCGGGCGCCGCCGCATCGATGTCGCGCGCATTCGTCTGCCGATACCTCGATTGCGTTCGGCGTGTACGTTATGGCGATCACCCGGCATCATGGACAAGAGGCTCGCGCGTTGCGAGCCTCTTTCGTTTCGTGCGCAGCCGATGGCGGGTTTCGGATGCTTCAGCTCATCGCCGGGGACGAGGCGCCAGGCATCGTCACGACCCGCGCGTCGAACGGGTCGCCCACGCCGCGAATGCCGGCCATTGCGCGCAACCGTGCCGGATGAACCCGGCGCCCGTACGGATCACGATCGCGCCGATCGCAAGCGCGGCGAGATCGTCGAGACGGCCGAGGCCGACCCACGCCGCGCACATCGCCAGCGCCGCCAGCAACGCGGACAGCGCGTCGGTGCGCACATGCCAGCCGCTCGCCTCGAGCAGCGCCGAGCCGGTCTCGCGCGCCTTGCGCAGCATCCAGCGCGACAGCGCGGCTTTGCCGGTCAGCGTGAACACGACAAGCGCGAGCGTCATCGCACCAGGCTGCACGACCGGCGGCGCATCGAACCGGTTTGCCGCGTGCCAGATCATCTGCACGCCCGTGGCGACGAGCAGCGCGCCGAGGGCTGCCAGCGCGAGCGGCTCGTAGGTCGGGCGCCGCTCGGGCGGCAGCCGCGCGTCGAGCCGGCATGCGACGAGGATCAGCGCGTCGGCCGCGAGATCGATCGCCGCATGCGCGACGTCCGCGAGCAGGCCGGACGAATGCGCGGACCACGCCGCGACCGCTTCGGCGGCGAGCAACAGAAGGTTGATCGCGAGACTGGCGGCGAGAGCGCGGGAGGTGGCCGCATAAACGTGGGGCGTGGCGCGCGAGGTGCGCTGCATGGCGGATTCGTCTGTCGAAAGCGTGGGCAGCCTCGAACGCTACCGGTCGACGGTTGCAGGTACGTGACAGCAGCGGGCTCGCCGGATCGGGCGGTCGCGGGGATCGAGCGGCGCGCTAGGCGGGCGGCAATGGCGAGCCGGCGAGTCACGTTCGGAAATCACGAAGCTCGCGGGTCAAAACTCAACATTATAGAAATAATGTCAAATTCATCGCAGGCGATGATTGGATATCCAACGGTTTACGTTGTATTATTGACTAAAATTCCAGACCAATCCGCCATGTCCGACCTCGTTGCCGACGAACCCCGCCTGATCGCCGAAATCGACCGCCTGAAGGCCGATTTCCCGAAAACCCGCGAGTTGTATCGCGAGGTCTGCGCGTTGATGTTCTTCCGTTTCGGCATTACGCCCACCGCGAACCGGCTGTATCAGCTCGTGCGCAAGGGCAGCATGAGCACGCCGACGGCGGTGCTCGGCGAGTTCTGGGCCGAGTTGCGGGAAAAGAGCCGCGTGCGCATCGAGCATCCGGACTTGCCGGCCGATCTGCAGGCGGCAGCCGGCGAACTCGTCGCAACGTTGTGGAGCCGCTCGACTACCGATGCCGCCGCCGCGCTCGAGGCGCTGCGCGCCGAGGTCGAAGCCGAGCGGGCCGCGGCGAAAGCGGAAGTCGCCGCATTGCAAACCGACCTGTCCCGCACCGAGAACGCGCTGGAGCAACGCACGAGCGCGTTACTGGCGGCCCAGGTGCGCATCCAGGAACTCGAGCAGGCGAGGGCGGCCGACGAAGCATCGCGCCGCGCGCTGCAAGCGGAGGTCGAACGGCTGAAGTCCGACAACGCGGACGCCGATCGCGCACTGGCGCAGGCGCGCGCCGATTTCACGTCGCAGCTCGACCGGCTGCGCGACGACGCGGGCCGGGCCGAGGAACGCTTGCGCGCATCGGAGAAACGGGCGCTACAGGAGATCGACCGCGAACGGCTCGCGGCCGCGCGGCTGCAAAAGGAACTCGACGCGGCCACGGCCCGCGCCGAACAACGCGATACGCAGCACCGCAAGGATCTCGCGGCGCTGCAGGCACAACTGGCCGATACGCAACACCGCTGCGGCATGCTCGAAGGCCAGCTCGACGGCGCGCGGGCAGCCAATGCCGCGTATGTCGGCGAGCTCGACGCGCTGCGCGCCGAACGTGCGTCGCGCGCCCCTGTGCGCCGGGCGCCGGGGCGGCCTGCCGGCGGCAGTCTGCGTGCGGCGAAGCCGGTCGCCCGGAAGCGCATTCCGAAGCCCGCGTGACAGGGGCGCCGCCACGGTGCGGCGACAACCACCCGCGACGCGGTGCGATTCGGGTAAAGTGCCGCTGAACTTGCCGGCTCGACGTTACTAGACGACCGGTCTAATCGTTGCTAAGATACGCCATCATGAATGCATCTTCAGGCGCGGAAGTCCGCCACCACATCCTGAATATCGCGAAGCCGATCATGCTCCACAAGGGGTTCTCGGCGGTCGGTCTGAACGAGATTCTCGCCGCGGCGGGCATCCCGAAGGGCTCGTTCTACCATTACTTCGGCTCGAAGGAAGCATTCGGCGAGGCGCTGCTCGAGTCGTATTTCGAAGGCTATCTCGCGCATCTCGACAACCTGCTCAAGCATCAGGCCGGCACGGGCGCGCAGCGCCTGATGACGTACTGGGGCAACTGGCTGCACACGCAGTGCGCGGACGATCCGGAAGGCAAGTGCCTCGCGGTGAAACTCGGCGCGGAGGTGTCCGACTTGTCGGAGGCGATGCGCGCGGTCTTGCGGCGCGGCACCGGCCAGATCATCGAGCGGCTTGCGGGCGGCATCGAGGCCGGGCTGGCCGACGGTTCGCTGAGCGGCGTCGACGATCCCGCACATGCGGCCGCGATCCTCTACGAGCTGTGGCTTGGCGCCACGCTGCTGGAGAAGATTCATCGCAACCGCCAGCCGCTCGAGCGCGCGATGCGCGAAACACGGCGGATGCTGAACCTGCCGCCCGTCGAGCCAGATGGAGCGCAGTCATAACCTGGGCGCGCATAGGCGCGCCTTGTTTTTATGTGAGCACTAGACGACTGGTCTACTCACGCAGTAGTCCGATTGCTTTACCGTGAGGCTGCGGCTGCGCCGGCTGATTCGCCGGCACGGCCGCAGCCTCGCGCATCACGGTTGTCGAACGTTGATCCGATCGTGCCCGTGGCACGTCCAATCCTGTTGACGGAGGTTCCCATGCCGCAAAACAAGACTGCAAACCGCAGAATCGTCCTGAACGCGCGCCCGGTCGGCGCACCCACCCCGAACGACTTCCGCACCGAGACCGCCGACGTGCCGGTGCCCGGCGCCGGACAGGTGCTGTTGCGCACGGTCTGGTTGTCGCTCGATCCGTACATGCGCGGCCGCATGAGCGACGCGCCGTCGTATGCGCCGCCGGTCGAACTCGGCGACGTGATGGTCGGCGGCACGGTCAGCCGCGTCGTCGCATCGAACCTGCCCGCGTATCGCGAAGGCGACCTGGTCGTCGCGGGCGGCGGCTGGCAGGACTACTCGTTGTCCGACGGCAGCGATCTCATTGCGCTCGGCCGCGACTTCGCGCATCCGTCGTACGCACTCGGCGTGCTCGGCATGCCGGGGTTCACCGCGTACACCGGATTGCTGAAGATCGGCGAGCCGAAGGCCGGCGAAACCGTGGTCGTCGCCGCCGCGAGCGGGGCGGTCGGGTCGGTGGTCGGCCAGATCGCAAAGCTGAAGGGCTGCCGCGTGGTCGGCATCGCGGGCGGCGCCGACAAGGTCGCGTACGTGAAGGACACGCTCGGCTTCGACGCCTGCATCGATCATCGCGATCCGCAGTTCGCGGCCAAGCTGAAGGAAGCCTGCCCGAACGGCATCGACGTCTATTTCGAGAACGTCGGCGGTGCCGTGTTCGACGCGGTGTGGCCGCTGCTCAACGATCATGCGCGCGTGCCGGTGTGCGGCATCATCGCGCATTACAACGACGCGGCGTACGACGACACCGCGGTGTCGAGCGGCCGTGACCGCGTGCCGGCGCTGATGGGAACCATCCTGCGCAAGCGGATCCGGATGCAGGGTTTCATCATTCTCGATCATTATGCGACGGGCTATGCGCCGTTCCTGAAGGAGATGAGCGAGTGGGTCGCGCAGGGCAAGGTGAAGACGCTCGAGGATGTGATCCCCGACCTCGCCGATGCGCCGAATGCACTGATCGGCTTGCTCGCCGGCAAGAACTTCGGCAAGGTCGTCGTGCGCGTCGGCCCGGACGAACTGGCCTGAGGCGACGCGTCCGTCTGCACGCTGGCGTCACCCGACGCCAGCTTATGGCATGCTCGATTCCGTTTCCCAAGGAGTGGAAAACATGGCGCTTTATGTGATGGCATCGGTATTTCCGACACCCGAACACGCGCAGGCCGTCGAGGCCGAATTGCGCAGCATGGTCACCGCGACCCGGGCCGAACCCGGCAATCGCCGCTACGACCTGTTCCGCGAACAGGACGGCTCGCCGGCGCTGCACCTGTTCGAGATCTACGACGATCAGGCCGCGTTCGACGCCCACCTCGCGAGCCCGCACTTCACCGCGTTTCGCATCAAGTCGGCCGAATGGTTCTCGGCGCCGCCCGTCATCAAGGTGCTGTCGGGCATCGACGCGGCCGAATAACCCGCGCCGAACCACCGCCGCGGCTCGCCCCACCCGGGCCGCGCGGCAGCCGTCGTGCACTGCGCGGCGGCGATGAGCAACCCGGCGCGCCGGTCGCGCCGCTTCCCCAATACACCGGCCCCGGAGGCTGAATGGTCACCCTCAATATCAACGGCGAGAGCCGCACGGTCGACGCCCCCGACGACATGCCCCTGCTATGGGTCCTCCGCGACGTCGTCGGCCTGACCGGCACGAAATTCGGCTGCGGGATCGCGCAATGCGGCGCGTGCACCGTGCATCTCGACGGCGTCGCCGCGCGCTCGTGCGTGCTGCCGGTCGCGGCCGTCGCGGGCCGCAAGATCACGACGATCGAAGCCGTCGGCGCGACGCCTGCCGGCCAGAAGGTTCAGGACGCGTGGCGCGAGCTCGACGTCGTCCAGTGCGGCTACTGCCAGTCCGGGCAGGTGATGGCGGCCACGGCGCTGATCGCGTCGAACCCGACCCCGAGCGACGCCGACATCGACGCGGCGATGGCCGGCAACATCTGCCGCTGCGGCACGTACAACCGGATTCGCGCGGCCGTGAAGCACGCCGCGAAGGGGAGCTGACATGTCGAGAGGACTGATCGAAGCAGGTCGGGCCGGCGCGGGCGTGTCGCGCCGTTCGTTTCTCAAGGTGGGCATGTCGCTCGGCGCGGCGGCGGGCGGCGGCCTGCTGCTCGGCTTCAGCCTGCCGGCGGCCGGCGATGACGCGCGGCGCTCGGTGATCGGCGGCGATGCGGACGAAAACGCGCGTGCCGGCGTATTCGCGCCGAACGCGTTCGTCCAGATCGACCGCAGCGGCAAGGTCACGCTGGTGATGCCGAAAGTGGAAATGGGCCAGGGCGTCTACACGGCGCTGCCGATGCTGATCGCCGAGGAACTCGAGGTGCCGCTGTCGAACGTCACGCTCGATCATGCGCCGCCGAACGAGAAGCTGTTCCTCGATCCGCTGCTCGGCGGCCAGCTGACGGGCGGCTCGACGTCAGTGCGCTACGCGTGGGAACCGCTGCGTCGCGCAGGCGCGACCGCGCGCACGCTGCTGGTTGCCGCGGCCGCCAAACAATGGAACGTCGATCCGGCCACCTGCCGGGCGGAAAACGGCGAAGTGCAGCACCCGCCGAGCGGCCGGCGCGCATCGTACGGCCAGCTCGCCGATGCCGCGTCGAAGCTGCCGGTGCCGAAGGACGTCGCGTTGAAGCAGCCGGCCGATTTCAAGCTGATCGGCAAGCCGGTGAAGCGGCTCGATTCGCCGGAGAAGGTCGACGGCACCGCTCAGTTCGGGCTCGACGTGCGTCTGCCCGGCATGCTGTACGCGGTGATCGTGAACAGCCCGGTGTTCGGCGGCACGGTTGCGAGCGTCGACGAGACGGCCGCGAGGAAGATTCCCGGCGTGCGCCAAGTGGTGCGCGTCGACAACGCGGTCGCGGTGGTCGGCGATCACACGTGGGCCGCGAAGCGCGGCGCGTCGGCGCTCGTCGTCAAATGGAACGAAGGCGCGGACGCGAAGGTGTCGATGAAGGACATCGTCGCCGATCTCGCGCAAGCCGCCGCGAACGGCAAGGGCGCCGTCGCGCGCAAGGAAGGCGACGTCGGCCGCGCGTTCGCGAACGCGAAGACGCGCGTCGATGCCGTCTATGAGCAACCGTTCCTCGCGCACGCCACGATGGAACCCGTGAACTGCACGGTGCAGGTGCGCGCCGACGGCTGCGAGATCTGGGTCGGCACGCAGGTGCCGACGCGGGCGCGCGATACGGTGCAGCAACTCACGGGGCTGGCCCCCGAGAAGATCGTCGTGCACAACCATTTGCTCGGCGGCGGCTTTGGCCGGCGGCTCGAGACGGACATGATCGGACAGGCCGTGAAGGTCGCCAAGCAGGTGAACGCGCCCGTGAAGGTCGTGTGGACGCGCGAGGAAGACATCCAGCACGACATGTACCGGCCGTACTACTACGACCGGATCTCGGCCGGCCTCGACGCGAACGGCAAGCCGGTCGCATGGCAGCACCGGATCGTCGGCTCGTCGATCATCGCGCGTTTCGCGCCGCCTGCGTTCAAGGACGGCGTCGACCCCGACGCGGTCGAGGTTTCGGCCGAATTGCCGTACGACCTGCCGAACCAGCTCGTCGACTATGTGCGGCAGGAGCCGCGCCACATCCCGACCGCGTTCTGGCGCGGCGTCGGCCCGACGCGCGGCACGTTCGTCGTCGAGAGCTTCATCGACGAACTGGCGGCGCAAACCAAGACCGATCCCGTCCAGTATCGCCGCGCGCTGCTCGACAAGACGCCGCGCGCGCGCAACGTGCTCGACGTCGCGACGAAGGCGGCCGGTTGGGGCACGTCGCTGCCGAAGGGGCAAGGGCGCGGCGTATCGGTGATGCACGCGTTCGGCAGCTTCTTCTCGATCGTCATCGACGTCGCGGTGGAGGAGGGCGAAGTGCAGGTCAAGCGCGTCGTGTGCGCGGTCGACTGCGGGATGGCTGTCAATCCGAGCACGATCGAGGCGCAGGTGCAGGGCGGCATCATCTTCGGGATCACGGGCGCGCTGTATGGCGAGATCACGATCGAGGACGGCCGCGTCGTGCAGAGCAACTTCACCGACTACCGGATGATGCGCATCAACGAGACGCCGCCGATCGAGGTTCATCTCGTGAAGAGTGGCGAGGCGCCGGGCGGAATCGGCGAACCGGGCACCGCTGCCACCGCGGCGGCCTTGTCGAACGCGATCTTCGCGGCGACCGGCAAGCGGCTGCGCAAGCTGCCGGTCGGCAGCCAGCTGAAGACGGCCTGAGGGGAGGGACAAATCATGCGAAACCTCATCCTGAACCGCTCGAATCGCGTCGCTCATACGTTCGGCGCATCGTTGATCGCGTTGTCCGCGCTGATGGCCGGCACCGCGGCGCAGGCCGCGCAAACGGCGCCGGCAGACAGCGCGCTGGTCGCACGTGGCGCGTATCTCGCGAAGGCGGGCGACTGCGTGGCGTGCCACACCGCGCCGCGCGGCGCGCCGTTCGCCGGCGGCCTGAAGATGGTCACGCCGATGGGCGCGATCTACACGACCAACATCACGCCCGACCCGGACACGGGCATCGGCGGCTATACCGAAGCCGAGTTCGCGGGCGCGCTGCGCTCGGGTGTTGCGAAGGACGGCCATCACTTGTATCCGGCGATGCCTTATCCGTCGTACGCCAAGCTTCGTGACGACGACGTGAAGGCGCTGTACGCGTACTTCATGCACGGCGTCGAGCCGGTGAAGCAGGCGAACCGTGCATCCGAGATTCCGTGGCCGCTCGGCATGCGCTGGCCGCTGGCACTGTGGAACGCGGTGTTCCTCGACACGAAGCCGTATGCCGACAAGCCGGCCAAGGACGCGACGTGGAACCGCGGCGCGTATCTCGTGCAGGGGCTCGGGCACTGCGGGTCGTGCCACACGCCGCGTGGCGTCGGTTTCCAGGAGAAGGCGCTGGACGAAGGCGGCGCAGCGTTCCTGTCGGGCGCACCGATCGACAACTGGTTCGCGTCGAACCTGACCGGCGAGCACAATACGGGGCTCGGCCGCTGGAGCGACGCGGAGCTCGCGCAGTTCCTGAAGACCGGCGCGAACCGCCATGCGACCGCGTTCGGCTCGATGGTCAGCGTGATCAACCACAGCACGCAGGAACTGACCGACGACGATCTGACGGCGATTTCCCGTTACCTGAAGTCGCTGCCGGCGGCGGGCGGCACGGGCGCGCCGCCTTACCGTTATGATCCGAAGGCGACGCAGGTCTCGCTTGGCCGGCCGGCGAACGATCCAGGCGCAAAGGTGTATAACGCTTACTGCCTGCATTGCCACGGCGTGGACGGCCGCGGCTACGCGCCGCTGCTCGCGCCGCTCGCCGGCAACCCGAACGTACTCGAGGCCGATGCATCGTCGCTGATCAACGTGACGCTGAACGGCAGCGAGTCGCTCGTGATCGGCGGCGTGCCGTCCGCGTATCCGATGCCGGCGTTCTCGAACCAGTTGAACGACCGGCAGATTGCCGACGTGCTGACGTTCATGCGCGCCGGCTGGAACAACGGCGCGCCGGCCGTGCAGCCGGCGGACGTCGCGAAACTCCGCAAGGCGACGGCGGCCACGCGCTGAGCGCGGCCGACCGTGGCGGATGACGACGGGCATGCGTGCCGCGTGCCCGTCGTCGAACATTGCCGGGTGCATCGCGCCCGGCAACGCAGCTCTTTCTGTCAACCGGCGCGCGGCCATTCGCGGCAGCGCGCGTTTTATCGACGCAAAGTAGGGGTGTGTGGATGGCTAACGTGACTTATACGGATACGCAACTGCTGATCGACGGCGAGTGGGTCGACGCCGCGAGCGGCAGGACGATCGACGTCGTGAACCCGGCGACGGGCAAGGCGATCGGCAAGGTGGCCCACGCGGGCATCGCCGATCTCGATCGCGCGCTGGCTGCGGCGCAGCGCGGTTTCGAAGCATGGCGCAAGGTGCCCGCGCACGAGCGCGCGGCGACGATGCGCAAGGCTGCGGCACTGGTGCGCGAGCGCGCCGACGCGATCGCTCAGTTGATGACGCAGGAGCAGGGCAAGCCGCTGACGGAAGCGCGTGTCGAAGTGCTGTCGGCAGCCGACATCATCGAATGGTTCGCGGACGAAGGCCGCCGCGTGTACGGCCGGATCGTGCCGCCGCGCAATCTCGGCGCGCAGCAAATGGTCGTGAAGGAGCCCGTCGGCCCGGTCGCGGCGTTCACGCCGTGGAATTTCCCGGTCAACCAGGTCGTGCGCAAGCTGAGCGCCGCGCTCGCGACCGGCTGCTCGTTCCTCGTGAAGGCGCCGGAAGAAACCCCGGCATCGCCGGCCGCGCTGCTGCGCGCGTTCGTCGACGCGGGCGTGCCGGCCGGCGTGATCGGCCTCGTGTACGGCGATCCGGCGGAAATCTCGTCGTACCTGATTGCGCACCCGGTGATCCGCAAGGTGACGTTCACGGGCTCGACGCCCGTCGGCAAGCAGCTCGCCGCGCTCGCGGGCCAGCATATGAAGCGCGCGACGATGGAATTGGGCGGCCACGCGCCGGTGATCGTCGCCGAAGATGCGGACGTCGCGCTGGCGGTGAAGGCCGCCGGTGGCGCGAAGTTCCGCAACGCGGGCCAGGTGTGCATTTCGCCGACGCGTTTTCTCGTGCACAACAGCATCCGCGACGAATTCACGCGCGCGCTGGTCCAGCACGCCGAAGGGCTGAAGATCGGCAACGGCCTCGAGGAAGGCACGACGCTCGGCGCGCTGGCGAACCCGCGCCGGCTGACCGCGATGGCGTCGGTCGTCGAGAACGCGCGCAAGGTCGGCGCGAGCATCGAGACTGGCGGCGAACGGATCGGCTCGGAAGGCAACTTCTTCGCGCCGACCGTGATCGCGAACGTGCCGCTCGAAGCGGACGTGTTCAACAACGAGCCGTTCGGTCCGGTCGCGGCGATCCGCGGCTTCGACAAGCTCGAGGACGCGATCGCCGAAGCGAACCGTCTGCCGTTCGGGCTGGCCGGCTATGCGTTCACGCGCTCGTTCGCGAACGTGCACCTGCTGACGCAGCGCCTCGAAGTCGGGATGCTGTGGATCAACCAGCCCGCGACGCCGTGGCCGGAAATGCCGTTCGGCGGCGTGAAGGATTCGGGCTACGGGTCGGAAGGTGGGCCGGAAGCGCTGGAGCCGTATCTCGTCACGAAGTCGGTGACGGTGATGGCGGTCTGACGATCGTTCGAGCGCGTGCGTGCCGCTGGTTGTGCGGCGCGCATGCTGTGTTGGCGCAGGCCGGGCGTTTTGCTCGGCCTTGTTTTTTCTTCGTTCCGGGTTGCAGGACGGGTGGGGAAATCGGGTGGACGGCTGGGCACCGGGATGAGCACTGCGCAGCGATGTCGCCACGTGAATTTGATTTTACATAACGTGAATTATCGATAGTTTGTATGTAAGAGCAAAGTTGTAATGTCGGCTTTTGGCTAAGTTCAGATGTCCGTTTCTCGACCCATCGTAAGCTGACCGGCTGCCGGTTGTCCGGCGCTGGGAGCTTCGACGACTGCGACAGAACGGATCACGATGACGATGCGCGAGTTGGACCGATTCAAGGTCATTCAGGACATGGCGTGCGGCAGAACGGCGGGAGTTGACGACGCGGCAGGTTCGCCGGCTGGTCGCCAGGCTGCGGGAACACGGGCCTAAAGGTCTCTTGTCGGGACGGTATGCGAAGCCAAGCAACAACCGGCTGGACGCGGTAATTGTGGACCGGGCTCTGTCGATCATTCGCGATCGCTACGCCGATTTTGGGCCGACGCTGGCCTGCGAGAAGTCCGCCGAAGACCAGCCTCGCTGTATCACGGTCGGAATTGCGCACCTCTATTCGTCGATGCCCGCCGTGGCAAGTACACCACGGCGGGCTGTGCGACTGACTACCTACACTAACTACCTAAGCAGTTGTCAGTAGACCGAGCCTTACCAGACATACCCGGCGCTACCCCCAACAGCCACCGTACCGCGGGTGTTTGTCGAGCCGCCGCCTTTGAAAATCCAGCTACCCCCAGGCAGATAGGTCGACACGCCGACAGCGAAACCCGTCTGACCAGCGTAATTGCCGACCGCCACGCCGACGACCGATTTACCGGGCGCGGGCGCTTGCGGGAGCATCGAGAGCGCGACGGCCGACGCCGAACCGGCGTTCGCATCCTTGCGATACTTTTGGATGTCGTCCCGAACGCTGTTAACTGCGCTGTTGAACTGGCGTACGTTCACAGCATCAGTCGGAGCCGTACCGTCTGCAACGTTGGTAATCTGACGCTCAGCTCCCGGCGCACCGACCGAAACCGTGTTGTCCCTGTCGGCAACTGAATTTGCACCCAGGGCAACCGAATTGTTCGCGGTAACGCGGGAGTTCGCGCCAATTGCAGTCCCGTTCGTGCCCGTGACGTTCGAACCGTCACCGATTGCGGTTCCGTTCGTGCCTGTCACCTTGGAACCCGAGCCAATCGCAGTTGCGCGCGGAGCCGTAACAGTCGAGTTGGTTCCGATTGCCGTACCATCTTGACCCGAAACGTTTGCGCCGTTGCCCACAGCGGTCCCGTTGGGGACCGACACGACCGAATTGTTACCTACCGCGGTGCCAGTTTGGTCTGCAACCGTGCCATTCGAACCGGAAGTGGAAATTGTGTCGACCTTCGCTGTGAGAGACGTCAGGTTATTCGAGAGAACGGAAACTTGACTTGCGACAGCGAAAAGCTGTGAGCCGTTGACCGCGTCCGTACTCGTTGCGCTGATTTCACCGGCGGCGACGTTCACGATCTGGCGCTCGGCGCCTGCGCTGCCCACGCTCACCACGCCGATGGGTGTGCCCGCGAAGCCGCTGTAGTTGACGCCATTCAGCGTCACGCCGCTGACCGGGGCAAACGCACGCGTCACTGCGCCGGAGCCCAATGCCACGGAATTTGCATCGGCTGCCGAAGCATTTTCGCCAATCGCAATCGCGTTCTGGGCAGTTGCCTGTGCGCGGGCAATTGAAACGCTACCGATCCCGCTTGCGACAGAATCCACACCGATTGCCGTCGCGTCAGCCGCGCTCGCGTTCGCCTGAAAACCCACGGCTGTGCCGCCAGCAGCTGAACTATTGGTGCCGACCGCCGTTGAAAAGGTAGCGGTGGTATGTGCCAGCGCACCAATCGCGGTCGAGTCGCTATTCGCTGCGCTCGACCCGCCGCCGTACGCTACGGCTCTGGCGCCGTTTGCGACCGAATTAGAGCCGACCGCCGTCGCATTCCGGCCATTTGCCGAAACCGTATCGCCCAATGCCGTTGCCGCCCCGCCCTGCGCGGACACAAAGACGCCGACCGCGGTGTTCTGGCTCGAACCATCGGCACCGGCGACTGCGGGAAACGTTCCCCCCGTGGTCGCCGGGGGCGCCGCCGCAGCACCGCCGATCGTCTCATTGATACCACCGTTCTGGCCGCCGACTGCCAGGTTATCTGCGTATGCCCGCCCCACAGGCAGCAGCATCAGCGCCGTTACCGCCGCCAGCGAAACCCGCAATTTGAGCGGGATGCCACCCGCCGTCATATTCGCTTGCCCCGACTCGCCGTGTACGCCGCGCGTCTTGGCTGCCTTTGCTCGCACGCCCAATCCTCGATCCGAGGCCACCGTGTATTGACTCTTGTTCATTGCGCTTTCCGTTCTGACTTCCCTAGTGGACAAAAGGGAGTTTCCTTTTGCTCTCTTCGTAGCCGCGCCTGAGACAAGCTCGCGCAACGCCCCTCGGATATGCAGCGTCCGCCGCATTTTTTATCGCTACGATCAAAGCCCCTGCCTTACCGGCACCCCGTGTAATGGGTGGAAATCCCGTGTAAGGTCTGCTGAATTATGGGAAACGCCTTTCGCCCTTATGTTTGCCAAATCGGCAAATTTGTTTGCCTCGGGGGAATTCTTTATTTATTAGTCAGGGACCTGGTCTGGTCACGCCATGCCACGTGGTTTTGCTATTTTTTCTTTCCAATCACAAAAAATAAGCGGCTCCGGGACACAAACTAGACGGGGCGTCATGGGCGCTTACCGAGCGTCGGGCGGCGGCCCCGATTCTGCCGGCCCGATCGTGTGGGCCGGGTGGATCACCAGCGCTCGAGCCATGCGTTGCGGGTTGCGCAAGCAGTTAAGGCGTAGCGCGACAGCCGGCGGCTAGGAGCCACGCCGTCGCGAACGCATCGAGGGCTTCCTGTGCGGGCAAACGAATCACGCATGACGATGCGCGAGCTGCCATGGCTTGCGGCGCAACGACTGGGATTGACGACACGACGGATTCGGCTGCGGGTCGCCCGCCTGCGTGAGCATGGCCCGGCGGGTTTGGGGTCGAGACACCGACCGAACCCGGCAACCGCTGTCTGGACTCGGCAGTCGCGGATCGGGCGCGGTCGATCATTCGTCATCGATCGATCGACACTGGCCTGCGAGAAGCCCTGGGAGTGCCATGGCACTCGGCTGGCCAAGGAGCCGATCAGTAAGCTGATGACGGATGGGCTCTGGATTCCGTGCCGACAACAAACGCTAAAGGTTTCTCAGCCACGAGCGCGCTGGGCGTGTCTGGACGAGTTGGTTCAGATCGACGGCAGCGACTATCGATGGTTGGACGACTGGTTTTAACGTCGGGATATATCGCAAACAGGACCACTAAACGCGAGATCACGCAGGCCGACGTTGAGCATGTGATCGTAGATCTGGCGCAACGCCGGCAAACCGCAAAGCCGGTAAACAAACCGGGCCGGCGGTCTGCAAAGACTGGGGAAACAAACGTGAGCGCCCTGCCCGTTGCCGACGGTGAATCATTGGGTCCGCTCAATCGTCGCCTTGTCGGCACGACTGCACTGGCGTCCGCCTTATAGTCTTGCTACTGATTCGACCGTGCGTACGCGTCGATAAATCCACGATCATTCTCGGGCGACGGCAAGATCCCGGCTATCGCCCCGTAAAGCTATCTGTCGCGAGCGAGCACCCGAGATGTTGATCAAATATGCTCTCGCCCGGCGCCTCACGTTCAATTCAGCGATCGGTAGTAGGTCGCGATATATCGTGCCTGCCCAAGGATGTTTCCATGCATCTGATATGCAACGACTGCCGCACTTGATGTCGATTTCACGTCGACACTCGGGATGGACAGCGCAGATACCGTCACGATATATCGATGCGACTCACCTTGCGGCGGGCATGGCCCGCCGTACTTGGATTCGCCAAAATCCGTCAGCGTCTCGAGCGCACCCGCCGGCATTCGTCCCACATCTCCTGATGCCCCCTTCTGAATCGACGTTTCCGAAGGCGGAATATTGACGACTTCCCAATGCGTCCATCCGAGCCCTCCAGTCGGGGCGTCAGGATCGTACATGGTGACGACGATGCTTCTTGTTCCAGGCGGAACGTGCGCCCACGAGACTTGAGGCGAGACGTTATCGCCACGACACCCAAATCCGTTGTATACCTGCGCATTCGCAAACCGACCATCGTGGTCGAGACCGTCAACCTTGACAGTAAGCGGATCAGCAAAGGCAACTGCTGGCATGACCGTGAAAAGTATCGTGGAGCAGATACTCGATCGCAGAAAGATACCAAATCTCATCTCGCACTCCTAAGAAAGGTTCAGTGTGATTTTTCGTGCGACCGGATTGACATACTCAAGATACAGCGTATGTAACGATCGTCGAGGCGAATTCTAGGCTCGAGCTTCAAACATAAGTAGCACCGCGGACGTTCTCACCATATTGCTCGGGCGACAACAATCCGCAATGTACGGAAATCTGGGGCTGCTCTACAAACACCACACCGTGCCCGTCGAGACCAATACAACGACAACCAGATTCGTCCCGATAGCGTCGCTCTAAGCCGCACCGCAACTCTGCTTGATGGAACGCGAACAGGTAGAACACACCACGACGCATTCGAGCTCCGGGATGGCCTGATATTTCGATGACACGACGATGCCGGGAGGCACCTGGCATCGTTAAATCGGGCCGTTGGTGCATTTCGCGCACGAATGTATTGCCCCGTGACTCCATCGACCATGAAACAGTCGCACTCGATAATGTTCACCAGCAACGATTAACCGGTACTGGGCGCCGTATCGGGCAGCATGACCTCACCGCAAGTGTTCATCAACGGCCGGTACATCGGCGGAGCCGAAGCATTCGAACCATACCTTTAGGGCTAAGTTGCCACACAAGGAAACAAACATGACTCAACTTTTCAAGCCGTTCGATCTCAACGAGATTCCGCTGGCAAATCGTATCGTCATGGCGCCGATGACGCGATCCCGCGCTGCAAACAATATTGCCGATGAACGCACCGCCCTCTATTACGCGCAACGCGCGACCGCCGGCCTCATCGTGACCGAAGGAAGTCCTATCTCCCGCGAGGGCCAGGGCTATCTTTTCAATCCGAGCATCTATTCAGACGAACAGGTAGCCGGGTGGAAGTTAACCACGGACTCGGTTCATGCCGTCGGCGGCAAGATTTTCGCTCAACTGTGGCACGTGGGTCGTGTATCGCACATGAGCCTCCAGCCTGATGGCGGTGCGCCACGCAGCGCCACATCCCGGCTCGCAAAAGACTCGATCGTGTTTGCTTACGACGACAATGGGAAGCCGGGGTTCGTCCCGACGTCAACGCCGTCCGCATTGACGACAATCGAGGTCGAACGCGTGGTCGAGGACTTCGTTTCCGCTGCGGCCAACGCCATCGAGGCCGGATTCGACGGCGTGGAAATCCACGCGGCAAACGGATATCTGTTCGAGCAGTTTCTGAATCCGCTGGTCAACGATCGCACTGACCGCTATTCAGCGACAACGCGCGAAAATCAGTTGCGCTTCGCGCTGGAAGTCGTTGACGGCATTGCCGAACGTATCGGCGCCGGCAAGATAGGCATCCGGATTTCACCGTATGGGCAGCTATTCGATATGCCGCACTACCCGGGCATTCTCGATACCTATGGCTCGCTTGCGTTCGAGCTCGGCATGCGGCGCATAGCGTACATCCACGTCATGGATCAGTCGAACGTCTCGGTGGCGCCCAGGGACGACACCGCCTCGGACGATCGCACGATCGAACTGCTGTCCCGCATCAAGCGCGAGGCAGACAAGACTTCGATCATCCTCGCAGGAGGGATGACGATCAACCGTGCGAAGGCACTTTTTAATGATGGCCTGATCGATCTCGCTGCATTTGGACAGCCATTCATCGCAAATCCGGATCTCGTGCACAGACTCAAAACCGGATTGCCGCTCGCTACGGCCGATCGAGCAACGTACTACGGTGGCGGCCTGAAGGGCTATGTCGATTACCCACCGTTCGATGCGCAATTTTCAGCGGAACCGCTCGAAAACGTCACGTGAACAACGCTGCTGTTCGAACCCCGTCCAAACACCTTCGTGATGGCGCGCCCATTGCCAGAGCGAAGGTATTGCATGCCACCCACTCTGACCAACTACATCATGAACACGCTTGCAGGAAAGGTTGCAGTCGTCACCGGCGCAAACAGCGGTATCGGATTTGCCATAGCCTCACGTTTTATTGAAGAGGGGGCGAGTGTCGTTATCGTCGGACGCCGAGCTACCGCCGTGGACGAGGCGGTTGCACGACTAGGTGAAAATGCCACTGGTCTTACCGGTGACCTCTCCGACCTCACGACACACGAACGTGTTGCGTCACTCGTTGCCGAGCGCTTCGGCAAGGCTGATATCTACGTAGCGAATGCCGGTACGAACGTGATTACGCCATCTGATCAAGTCTCGGTTGAAGAATATGACAGCCAGTTCGCAACCAATACCAAGGCAGCCTTTTTTGGCGTGCAGAAGATTGCACCACTACTTAGCAATAACGGTTCAATCATGCTGATAAGCTCCATCGCAAGCAGCAAGGTGCTGGACGGGCATACCGTCTATGCCGGAAGCAAGGCGGCGCTCGAAGCTTTCGCCCGTAACTGGGCTCTGGAGTTCAAGGAACGCCGCATCCGCGTGAATGTCATCAGTCCAGGTCCGACAGACACCCCGATCCTCGGGAAGCTTGGCATTACGGCAAAGGATCGCCCTGCTTTTGAAGCCGTTATGGCGGGTGCTATTCCGTTTGGGCGACTTGGGCGCACCGAAGAAATTGCCAATGCTGCGCTGTTCCTCGCAGGAGACCAAGGCAGCTTCATTACCGGCGTCAATCTGCGAGTTGACGGCGGAATTTCACTAGTCTGATCCCGAGGCCGGTCAGGGCGAATACCGCTGACATTGACCAATCTCTTCGCCCTTGTCAGGATAACGAAGCGATGCACACGGTCCCTCAAGTACATGCGAGCGCCGGCCCGGCCACCCCAGCTGCGTGCCGGGCATCAGCGCCGCATCCATCTCGCGCAGCCGGCCGCGCGAGGCTAGCCATTCGAGCACGACCAGCGCGCTGCCGGTGCCAAGCGAATGCGCGACCGCCCGTTACGCTTGCCGCGATAACGCTCGACGAGCGCCAGATCTTTTGCGCTCGAATCGAGGCGTCCCGCTCAGGCTGGCAGCACGAGCAGTGTGTTGCCGGCCTGCTGGTTCCAGTTGTCGAGCGCCTGCAGATAATCGCCCGCCGGATTCACCTTGAACGCGAGCTTCGCGGACGCCACCGTGACCACGCCCGGCTCCGACAGATTGAAGCCCCACTCCACGCCGCCCAGATAGGCGCTGTGCTGCACATCCACCGCGATCGTCACGAGCCGGACCTGCACCAGTTCGCCGACCCGCGCCGCCATGTGCCGGGGCGTATCGACGATCCACGCGCGCTGGTAGCCCTTGCCGCGCCGCGAGCCCGCGCCTGACAAGGTCTGGATGCCGCTCTGCTTGATCCAGTCACGCAACTGCGGCGTGATGTTCGGCGTCACATCGCGGATGGGCCGGGGCACGCCCAAGTCATTGGTGCCGTACCAGGGCGACACACTGTTGGAATCGAGCGACCAGCCGTTCGCCGCGCGCTCCCGTTCGCGATCGTTGATCCACTGCCCCTGCGGCCGGATCAGCTGGACCAGCCGCACGTTGTCGCTGTCCCGGTCAGCACGGAACCAGAGTGCCGTATCGACGCCCACGTTGACGCGCCCGCCCACCGGTTCGTCCGGGCTCGAGTTGTAAGGGGCATACACGGCGAACTCGAATTCGCCGCCCGAGGTGGAAATTGTCGTCATCGATTTCTCCTGGATGAATTGAGCCTGCCCTGAGTTGGACGTGAGCGCGCCGCGCGCGTGAATGGCGTTGTTGGATAAATTTGGTGGGACGGTGACGTTTGCGCGCAACCGCCGATCTGGCGCCCCGCTCAACAATTCGGGTTCTGGTGAGTCGTCGGGCTGCGCTTCACAGTTATCGCCCTTCCCTTCAGCTCGTCGTCCTGCGACGAAACGGGCGAGGACCGGCGACGCGTCAAGAAGGCAGCGTGGTGCGCGATGGAGCGCAGCGACGGACACGGCAGAATCCGCGCAGCTATGGTCGGGAGAGGTGGATGAAGAAACCGGGGAAACGAAGGTGTCGCTAGCGCCAATTGCTCGACGAGGCGGAACGCCCCGCGCGGCAAGCGCGCTATCCGAGCGGAGCGCTGACGGCGCGCCGCGAGATTGGCGTGGCACGCGGCGCAGTCCAAAGAGCAGGATCGAAGTGATCGCGCATGCACTGCGCGAAGGCCTGACCGTGCTGCCGCTTTCCGACGAAGTCAGCGCGGAGGAAGTCGTGATTCGTGCCCCCCGCCCTCGCCCGCGCCGTGGCAACAACAAACCGGCGGAACGGCGAACCGTTCCGCCGGACGACTACTCACCGGCCGTACTCGGCAAGATGCTCGTCACCGGTCGTATTCGAGCGCTTCGGAGAAGAGCGTGTCGACCGTATCAGACCAACTCAGGTTCACGAACGAGAAGTCGGTGCTCCCCGTCCAGCCGGCCACCGACGGAAACGCCACGCCCTGATCACCCGGCACGTCGAGCGTCACCGCGGCGCCCGGCTGCGCCGGCAAAGCTGGCGCGGTGCCGTTGACGAACATCGGCGACGGCTGCCCTGCCGCGGTTGCGCGAATCTGCACGTTGCCCCGCTTGACGAATGGCAGCCCCGCTTTCGACGTCCAGCTCAACGGGAACGTCGCGCCGCCCGCAAACGTGCTGGCGGTGCCCGGAGTCAGCCGGTCGCGGGTCGACTGCGCCACGTCGTGCCATGCGTACTGGCGCAACGCATCAGGTGACGGCGACGGCGTGCGCAGCCGGAGCGTATAGTGCCGGGTCGGCGTCGCGGTGTTGCCGTTCTGATAAACGTCGATCGTGTACGCGCTGAACGGCTTGATGTCGGCGAGCTCGGCGGCGCTCAATTGCGGCTTCGCCCATGCGGTATTGTTGCGCGGCGCATCGCCCGGCCACGAAAACAGGCCCTGGTTGGCCGGATCCTGTGCGACGCCTGCCAGGCGGTAATTATTGCGGCACTGGGGCGCCTTCGGCAGCGCGGCAAGCTGAGCCGGTGTCTGCCCGCTCGCAATCTGTGCGCGGATGTTCAGCGTATCGCAGGTGCCGCTCGACGGCTGCAGGAACACGCCATTGCGCAACCCGGGGCCGTTGACGATCGCGAAATCCACCGGGGCGCCCGCCGCATCGACGGTTCCGACCTGCAAGTTCATAGAATCGATGAACGCGTTGGTGCCCGTCATCGGAATCGCCGCATTCAACCAGTCCCACTTCTGCGCGTTTGCGTTCACCTTGCTCAGCACTGCGCGCTGATTGCCGACGACGCGCCAGCCCGTATCGCCGCTCGCCAGACTGCCCGCCCGGACGGCGAGCTGCACATGCTGTTGCATGCCGTCGCGAATACCGTCGGTGCGCGTCCACGCGAACTTCACCCACATCGTATCGCCGGCGACGACGCGGATCACTTCCGGCAGGCTGAAGCTTGCGTTGTTCATTGCATCGTCGGCGACGATGCCCGGCGCGCCGCCGCCGGCCGGTGCGCCGAACTCCTGGTCGACCGACATTCCGTTGTTGAGATAGGCCGCGGGCACGCCGTTGTTCAACGCGCCCGACGCGACGTCATCGACGAAGATCAGCCCGCACGCCGGCACCTTGCCGTCCGCGCGCGCAGCGCCGGTCGAGCCGGCGAAGCACTGGTTGAGGGCACTCCGCAATCCAGCCAGATCGCTGGCACTCGGCAGATTCGACACCGTCACACCACCGATCGTCGCGGCGGCCGGCAAGCTCGCCTTGTCGCTGGCCTGCGGCGCGACGCCGGGAGCGAGCTGCAGTTGCACCGGCGTATCGCTGGACGCACCCGCGACCGAACTGATCTGCACGCCGCCGTTCGGCAATACGTTGATCTTCACCTGGTCGAGCAGCCGGTCGAGTCCTGGCGCACCAGCGGTCAACGGCCCGGAAATCAGGTCGACGCCCGTGTTGCCGGTCGCGGCCAGCAGGTCGGCCAGCACCGCGGAATAGGCCTGCACCGTGCCGGCAACGGCCTGAGCGGTGACCTTGCTTTGCAGCAGCCCGGTGTCGCCCAGCAACTTCGTTGGGTTGTCGCCGACGATCGTCGCGGCGATCGCGTTCGTGATCGGCGTGATGTTGATCGTCTGCGTGCCGCCGGTCGCACTGAGCGCGATCAGGGTCGCTTGCGAATCGGCGACGTTGCCATACGCGGACAATGCGAAGGGCGCGGTCAAGCCGGTCACGGTGCAGTGAAACGCACCGGTCGCGGCATCGGCCGGACAGTCCACCGATTTGCCGGTCGCGTCGAGCAGTTTCACGGTCGCGCCCTGCATCGCCGCGCCGGCCGCCGCGACACCGCTGACCGTCTGCGCGGCAGGTTCGGGAGGCGACGAGGACGAACTGCCTCCGCCTCCGCAAGCTGACAGCACGAGCGCTGCAATACCGGACACGACAGGTTTGAGTTTCATTGCTTTTCCCCGAGAGTCTTCTGGTTGCCAGGTGCGATACGCACCGCGCATGCACGCTGGTCGACGGGGATTCTCGCAAAGGCGTTTTTTGTGTTCATCATTCAAGTGAATGAAAATCGCGAAACAATGCGGCCCTGAATGCAATTCAGCTGTGTTAGCCTGAAAAAAATTCGGTATTCGAAGAGATATCGTCATACAAAAACGCCATATACGAAGACCAAGATCGCGATTCGCCGGGGGCACGCATGCAACGGGACCAACTTATCGGGGATCTCTATGAGGCCGCGCTGCATCCAGACGGTTTTCTCGAAATATTCCATCAGGTATCCGAATCACTCGGCGCAAACGTTTTTCACATGTTCAGCTGGGATACCGCACGCAACGCGCCGAAGTTCTCGATCTATTCGCCGCGCGCCGAGCTGGACGGCATCGTCGCACTCTACGACCAGTACTATGGCGCGCTCGACCCGCGCCGCAGTTTTGTCGAAAATGCCCCGCTCGGCGAATTCGTGTGCTGCCAGGATCACCTGAGCGAGCGCGACGTCGAACGCAGCGAGTTCTTCCAGGACTACCAGATTCCGTCGGGCATCCGCTATCTGATGGGCGTGCGCCTCGCGCGTCCGGGCAGCGACGACATTCTGCTCGGCTTGCTGCGAGCGCACGGCCGACCGCCCTATTCGTCTGAGGAACGCGCCACGCTGGCGAGCATGGCGGGACATCTGCAACGCTCGATCAACCTGTGGCAGGACGCGCGCATACTGCACCGCGACGCCATGCTCGGTGCCGAACTGATGGAGGAGCTGGACTTGTCCGTCTTCGCGCTGGACCGGCATTCGCACGTGGTATTCGTCAACCGCGCGGCCGAATCGATGCTGCGCGCGACCACCTGCCTCAAGCTCGAACACGGGTGCCTCAGCGCCGCGGGGGCGCCGCAGAACGATGCGCTGAAGGCAGCGCTGGCCCGCGTCGCGAAGACGCGCAAGAGCGAGAGCCTTGCGCTCTCCAGCACCCTGAGCGATGCGCACGAAATCTTTCTCGGCATCGCGCCACTGTCGGGGCAAGCGCTACAGGCGACCTTCGGCGACGCGACGATGCTGATCACGGTCAGGCAACGCAGCGCAGCGCCACTCGTCGTCGCGCAACAGTTGCGACAGGCGTTCGGCTTGTCGAGCGCCGAAGCGGCCGTTGCGGAAGCGCTGCTCTGCGGCAAGACGCCGGAGGAATGCGCGGCGAATACCGGCGTCGCGCTCACGACCATTCGCACCCAGTTGCGCGCGATCTACGAGAAGACCCATTCGCGCAACCAGGCCGAGGCCGTTGGACGCATGCTCTGGGTGCTCCCGCAGCGCAAGCGCGAAAGCTGACCCGCCGATGCTGAGGGTCGGCCTTCGCCCGGTGCTCACCCGACAATGACTTGCTGCCCCGGAGCGATCTCGCCCGGATTGCTCGCCAGGTTCCGGTTGAGCTGCAGGATCTCGTTGAGCGCGACGTTGATCCGCTGACCGTCGGACATCCGCTGCTGCTCGTCGGCCGGCACGTGGGCCGCAGCAAGCAGCGATCCTTCGTGACGTTCGGCGATCGTCCACAACGAATCGCCGGCCACCACGTTCACCGTCAGCGGTGTTGGCGTCGGGCTCGGCGAGCTCGTTGGGGCCTGTGCCGGTTGCGATGGCGCACTCGACGGCTGCGCGCTTGCCGATGCCGATGCCGAGGCCGACGGCGTCGCGGACGCATTCGGCTGCGCCGGCGCGGTCGTCGCGCCGGGCGACGGCGCGAACGATGCGCCCGGCGCCGGTGTCCCGGCATTCGAACCCGGCGCGTTCGGCGGCGAACCCGGAGGCTTGTGCTGGTCGTCCGGCTTGGTCGCCGACGTGTACAGGCTGATCCCCTGCATGATCCCGAAGATCGCGACCGGCGCCAGCGCGATGCCGGTCGGCAAGCGCTCCATCCACGGCGTCAGATTCGGGAAATGCGAATGCAGCCGCCCGGCGCCGAGCAGCGCCCCGGACATCGCGGTCAGCGAGCCGGTCACCGGATCCACCGTCAGCGCGGTATGGACGCCGGTTGCGATACCGACCGCCGACGTCAGATAGTCGCCGGTCGCGCTCGCGATCCGCGCCAGTTGACTGCGGTTCTCGGCATTCACGCCGCGCAGGCTGCCCTTGTAGACGATGCCGGTGTAGACGGCGCTGAACGCGCCGCCGATCGCCTGTCCGCCGGCCAGCAGGTCGCCGTGCGTGATCGCCCTGAACGCATTCATCGTGATCGAGCCGCCGTAGCCGCCCAACGCCAGCACGCGGCCGATCCGGCCAATCGAATGCCGCGGGCTGCCGTGGTGCAGCAGCTTCAGCGACGTCCCGCCGACCACGCCCTGCATCTGCGCGAGCATGTCGGCGGCGATCGCCTTCGTATGCGCGACGGTGTCGTCGAACGACAGCATCCCGTCGTTGTTCAGCGCGCGAAGCTGCGCGGCCATCGCCTTGCCTTCGTGCGCGATCTGCTCCAGCTGCGTGCCGCGGGCGGTCACGTCGAAGCCGTTCGCCTTCAGCTGTGCCTGCAGCCCGCGCACGAGCCGGTCGACGACGCGGTCGAACACGCGCGGATCGCCGTTCTTCAGGCTCGCGACCGCACCGTGGTGCAGCGCCTGGAACACCCGACCGACCCGCAGGCCCGCGTACAGCGAATTCGTCGCGGTGCGCACCGACTCTCGCCCGACCCAGACGAGCACGCCCGCGCCGGCGCCGCCGGTCAACGTGGCCGCGGCGATGTCGCCGGCGATCCGCTGCTTCGAAGGCGGCGGCGTGTTCTCGCCGATCGGTTCGTCGTGCACCCGCAGCGCATGCAGTTCCGCCTGCGCGCGTTTCTCATCGGGAATGTCGACCTTCGCGAGCTGGGCCGCTTCGCGGCGGCTCGCACCGATCGGCTTGGTGCCGTCGTTGATCAGCGCCGGGTCGTGCACGACCGCGTTCCAATGTTCGCGCGGGTCGACGGCGGACGGCCGCTTGCCGGTCGTCACCCGGTCGGGCACGTTGCCGCCGTACGCGTCCAGCCAGCGCCTGCCGAACGTGCGGGCGCCCTTGTCCGTCTTGGTGCGCGGTGCGTTGCCGCTGGCCTCCCACAGCGTCGTCGCATGCTCGATCGTCGCCTTGCGCGCCTGGTTCAGCCACACGGTCGTGTTGCCTTCATAGATCTTCTGGCGCAGCGCGGCCACCTCGGCGGGCGTCATCCCGTCCGCGACGCCGAGCCGCTCGACTTCCGCGAACAGCAGCTGATGCTGGTTCGCGAGCGTCTGCCGGTCGACGCGCTCGAACACGCGCGTCAGCGCATCGGCGCCATGCAGGCGATTGATGATCTCGGGCCGGTTGCGGTTTTCGACGATCAGCTTCGCGAGCGCGCCGGTGAGATCCTGGTTGCCGATGAAGTCCGCGCCGTGCGTGCCGTACGACAGCCCCATGTGCACCCATTCGAGCCCCTTGCGTTCGAGCACCGCGCGCAGCAGCTTCTCGTGGCCACCGCCCGGCACCGATTCCGGCACCGCGTCCCAGCCGTGGAACGTGACCATCACGTTCGGCGCCATCGTATCGGGATGCGCGTTCGACCAGCTCTCGAGCGCGCTCATGACCCGCACGTAGTCGTGATACGTGTCGTTGGTGCCCGACTGGAACCGGTAGTCGGCGCCGGACACGAGCGCGCGCGACGGCGCGGTCTCGAGCCGGATCGCGAAGCCGGTGCGCGCGGCCTCGTCGAGCCAGCGATGCAGATGCGCGAGATCGTCGAGCGCGAGCGCCGTGCCGTCCGAGTCGGGCGCGGGATGGATCATCCCGTTCTCCCCGTCGAACACGGCGTTCTTCTGGTCGCCGAGCGCACGCACCGCGCGCAGGAAGTCGGGATCGTGCGCCTTGCCGAGCACCGCGGCGAGCGAGTGCGGATCGATCACGAGTGTGACGACCGGCATCACGCCGCCGTACCGCTCGACGAGCGCCCCCATCAGCGCCGGATCGTCGCTCAGCGAGAACGAGCGCGCCATCGGCACCATGCGGTCCTGCAATGCCTCGTCCGAGCGCGTGAAGAACTGCCGGATCCGTTTGTCGGCGACGGTCGCGGCGCCCAGGTTGCGCGTCTGCGCGCGCACCTTGCCCGGCACCGGCAGGAAGCGCGACGCCGACGTCGACACGTCGCGCGCGACAAACAGCTTGTTGAGCATCGTGCGCCACATGCCCACGTCGACCATCACGGCCTGCGGCTCGCCCTTCAGCACGAGGTTCACGTTGCCCGGCCGCTGCGCCTGCTTGTTGTACGCCTCGATCTGCTCGTGCGTCGCGAAATACTGCTCGGGCTTCGCCGCGCCGTTGCGCAGGCCGAACTGGACGACGGTGGCCGCCGACAAGCCCGGCTGATACGGTTCGATCGACAGCGGCGCGGGCGCGGCGCCGTTGCGCCGCAAGCGCCGCAGGTCGCCGAGCACCTCGTTGTAGCCGTGCCGCGTGCGGGCCGCGAGCGCGCGGAACGGCGCCGAGTTCAGGCTGCGCGCTTCCGCATCCTTCCATTGATCGTGCAGCGCCTTCGCGCGCGCTTCGAGCGCAGCGACGCGGGTCGGCCGCGCGCTGTTCAGGAAATCGCGCGGCGACAGTTGCGTGAGCAGGAAATGCACGTCCGTCCCGAAGCGATCGTTGCCGATCGGCATTTCGTCGAGCGGCACGCCCGGATGGTGCGGGTTGTTGGCCTGCGGGATCTTGTCGAACCAGCGCATCTCGCCGTTGCGCTCGGCGATCAGGCCGAGCGGGTCGCCGAGCGCCTCGGCCACCGGGCCGTCGGTCCTGAACACGTAGATCACGTGGCGGCCGCCGTCGAGCGCGCCGTTCCGGATCGCGCTCAGCAGGTGCGACACGCTGTTGCCGCTGAAGTCGACCGCGTTGAGCGCGGACTTGTCCGACGGCAACAGATGCGGATCGACCGGCGGCGGCGCGGCGTTCGCGTCGTCACCCTCTTCCGCCCGCGAGAGCGGCCGGCGCACCGGCACGATCGACTGGAACAGGTCGCCGGCCGAGCGGAACGGCTTCTTCTCGACGGCGGGCGCCTCCTTTGCCGGTCGGAATCCGCCGATGCGCTCGACGGTCGCGGGCGTCACGTCGCTGACGACGAAGCGGATGCCGCGGCGCGGCGACCGGCCGACCGGAATGCCGCCCCGGCGGCGACGCCGGAACACCGTGCGCAGATCCTGCTCGGGAATCTCGGTATCGCCGACCGACGCCTTCTCGAAGTACTTCCACTCGTGGTTCGTGTTGAGTTCCGCATGGCCGAGCACCTTGCCCGTCTCGTCGTCGACCACGTGAATCCAGCGTTGCTCGCCGGACACCGCGCGCACGGCCTGGCGCGGCCGCTTGAAGACGGGCGCGTCCTGCAGCTTCGACACGTCGGCGGCGAGCGTCTGCTCGATCGTGTGGCCCGCCGTCGTCACAGGCCACGACGTCTTGCCGTCCGGCGTCTCGATCTTCGACGGGCCGCCGAACTGCACGAGTTCGTCGTGCGCGACCGGCGATACGTAGAAATCGTACTTGCCGCGTGCACGTCGGCCGCCGCTGCCGGCGTTCTCCAGCGCCTTGCTCAGCGCGTGCGGTACGCGCTTGCCGTTCAGCATCCGCACCGGGCCGAGCGCGCCGTTCGCGTCGGTCTCGAGCACCGCGACGAATGCCGGTGCCGGGTGTTCGGCGGTCCCGGTGGGCGGCGCGGCATGCGACGTGATCAGCACATGCGCGTTGGGGCCGAGCTGGCGAGCGAGCCCGTCCAGCGTCGGCGCATGCCGGCCGTCGACCCGCGTGAGCGTGCGGCGGCCGAGCGTGTCGAGCCATGACGCGGCACGCGCCTGTTCCGCGTCGGCCACGGCGGTACTTTCCGGTGTGGCAGGCACGGCCGAATGACCGGGCACGGCGGCAGGCGTCGAGCCGGACGGATCGCCCGCGGCGCTCGCGAGACGGCTGGCCGGCCCTGCCGGCCCGATCATCGGCCAGGTCGGGCTGCCGTCGACCGCGCCGACCGCACGCGTTCCGCCGGCATGCACAGCCGTATAGCCTTCCGGCAAACCCGAACGATCGACACCGGCGAGCCGGTACGACACGTCACCGGTCGCCGGATCGCGGGTTCGCACGACATACATGTCGACGCCGGCCGGCTTGTACAGCTCGCCGCCGTCGGGCGTGGTGATGCGCAGCGCGCTCGCCGGATCGTGGCCGAGCGCCGACAGCAGCACGACGTCGGTCGGTGCGGCCGCGTCGACGGCAGCCAGGTTCGCGGTGGCGCTGGCCGCGACGCGCTCCTGCGGCGTCAGGTCGCCCTGTGCGAACGCGGCGGCGTCCGGCAACGCTTCGGTCGGCACGTATGCGTGATTGCGCGGCCCGGTTTGCGCGGCATCGAGTGCCTGCCCGAGATCGTCGTGCGCGACCGTCCGCGCGCCTTCCGGCAACGCGAGCGGGGCATCGGCACCCGCGCGGCA
>NZ_VWWG01000084.1:0-29477 GCF_011753085.1 Burkholderia sp. Tr-862 | reverse complement strand
GCGGCGGCTTGTCGGCCGCGGGCGGCGCGGCGGGGCGCACCGCCTTGCGAGCGACGAGGCTGCCGGAGCGGACGGGTGCGCGGGTCGGCGACGCCGGACGCGGATTCTTGACGGTTAATTTGGTGCGCATAAACGCTGGGATTCATTCAGACTGCGATCGCGCGCAGCAATTCGGTTTCGAGCTGGATCTGCAGGCGGTTGTCGGACAGGCCGGCACCGTCGAGCAGGAAGATGTCCTCGACGCGTTCGCCGAGCGTATTGATCCGCGCCGCGTGGACGCCGACCTGATGCTCGGCCAGTACGCGCGCGATCGAATAGAGAAGGCCCGGCCGGTCGTTGGCGGACACGGACAGGATGTAGTACTGGCCGCGCTCGTCGGCCCGGAGGTCGACGCGCGGCGTGATCGGAAACGTCCGGGACAGCCGCGACAGGCGGCCCTTGGACGGCTCCGGCAGCGGCGCGGTCTCGGCAAGGCGCGTCGCGAGCTGCTGTTCGACGAGATTCGCGATGTCGCGATAGCGCACGTCGCGTTCGGTCTGCGTGACGATGAAATTGTCGAGCGCATAGCCATGCCGCGTGGTGCTGACGCGCGCATCGAGCACCGACAGTCCGTTGCGGTCGAAGTACGCGCAGATGCCCGCGAACAGGTCGGGGCGGTCCTTCACGTACACGAGCACCTGCAGCGCGTCGCCGATCGGCGACGGCCGCGCGCGGACGATCGCCGTCTCGGCGTTCACGTGCCGGTACAGCACGCGCGTCTGCCATGCGATGTCGGCCGCGTCGTGACGCAGGAAGAAGCCGACGTCGAGCTGATCCCACAGCGCGCGGTGCGCGTCGTCGGGCACGGTCTCGAGGCGCAGCAGCGCGAGCGCCTGCTCCTGGCGCGACTTCAGTTCCGAATGCGCATCGGGGTTGGCGCCGCCGAGCACCGCGAGCGTGATGCGGTACAGGTCCTCGAGCAGCTTGCCCTTCCACGTGTTCCACACCTTCGGGCTCGTGCCGCGGATATCGGCGACGGTCAGCAGGTAGAGCGCGGTGAGGTAGCGTTCGTTGCCGACGACTTCCGCGAAGCGCTTGATGACTTCGGGGTCGCTCGTGTCCTGCTTCTGCGCGACCTGGCTCATCGTCAGGTGATGCTGGACGAGCCACACGATCAGCGCCGCGTCGTCGCCGGTGATGCCGTGCTCGCGGCAGAAGCGCCGCGCATCGGCCATCCCGAGCGTCGAATGGTCGCCGCCGCGGCCTTTCGCGATGTCGTGGAACAGCGCGGCGACATACAGCACCCACGGGCGCTCGAAATTGCCGATCAGCTGGCTGCAGAACGGGTATTCGTGCGCATGCTCGGCCACCGCGAAGCGGCGGAGGTTGCGCAACACCATCAGGATGTGCTGGTCGACCGTATACACGTGGTACAGGTCGTGCTGCATCTGGCCGACGATGCGGCGGAAATTCAGCAGGTAGCGGCCGAGCACGCTCGTCTGGTTCATCAGCCGGAATGCATGCGTGATGCCCTCGGGCTGCTGCAGGATCTGCATGAACGTGCGGCGGTTCTGCGGATCGCGCCGCCACGTGTTGTTCATGATCTCGCGTGAGTTGTACAGCGCGCGCAGCGTGCGGGCGGACAGGCCCTTCACGCCGCGGGTCACCTCGTACAGCAGGAAGGCTTCGAGGATCGCGTCGGGATGGCGTTCGAACACGCCGTCGTCGACGATCTCGAGCATGCCCTGCTTCTCGACGAAACGATCGGGCGACAGCACACGCGTGATGCCGCTCGTCGCGGGGAACAGCTGCGCCTCGATGTTCTGGATCAGGATCGTCGCGAGCTGCGTGACCGCCTTCGCGGCCCAGTAGTAGCGGCGCATCAGCTGCTCGCTCGCGCGCTTGGCCTGCGTCGGCCGGTAGCCGAAGCTCTCGGCGGCCTGCGTCTGCAGGTCGAACACGAGCATGTCCTGGCGGCGGCCGGCGATCACGTGCAGCCGCGCGCGCAGCGTCTTCAGGAATCCTTCGTTGCGGCGCAGCTCACGCGCCTCGCGCTCGGTGATGAGCCCGCGCGTGTCGAGCTCGCGCCAGCTGCTGCCGAAGCCGGCCGCGCGCGCGATCCACAGGATCGTCTGCAGGTCGCGCAGCCCGCCGGGGCTTTCCTTCACGTTCGGCTCGAGGCTGTACGGCGTGTCCTGGAACTTCGCGTGGCGCTGGCGCATCTCGAGCACCTTCGCGGTGAAGAACGCGCGGGCGTCGAGCGCCTCGTGATACCGCACGGTGAAGCGCTCGAACAGCGCGGTGCTGCCGACGATGCGGCGCGCCTCGAGCAGCGAGGTCTGCACGGTGACGTCCTGCGACGCTTCCTCGATGCATTGCGCGACCGTGCGCACGCTGCTGCCGATCTCGAGGCCGAGATCCCATGCCATCCCGATGAAGCGCTCGATGCGTGCGTCGAGCGCCGGGTCGTGCGCGTCGGGCAGCAGCACGAGGATGTCGACGTCGGAGTAGGGTGCGAGCTCGCCGCGTCCGTAGCCGCCCACGGCGACGAGCGCGAGCGTGGCGGGCACGCCGCACTCGTCCCACACGCGCTTGAGCGCATCGTCGGTGAGTTTCGACAGCGCGTGCATCAGCGACGCGACGTTCGTCGCGCTGCGAAAGCGCTCGAGCATGTCGACCTTGGCGGCCTTGAATTCGGCGCGCCGCGACAGCGCTTCGGGCGAGGGGGCGGCGTGAGCGCTCATGGGTGGCCGTTCAGGTCGGGGGCGGGCAGGGCGGGCGCGACGGCGCTCAGACCGCGGCGGCCGGTTGCGCGAACACCGGGCGTGCCGGCGTGCCGGCCGACACGGTCAGCACCTCGTAGCCCGTCTCGGTGACGAGCACGGTGTGCTCCCATTGCGCGGACAGGCTGCGGTCGCGCGTCTTGACCGTCCACTGGTCGGGCATCGTGCGGATGTCGCGCTTGCCGGCGTTGATCATCGGCTCGATCGTGAAGATCATCCCGGCCTTCAGCTCGATGCCGGTGCCCGGACGGCCGTAGTGGACGACCTGCGGATCTTCGTGGAACACCGTGCCGATGCCGTGGCCGCAGTATTCGCGCACGACGCTGTAGCCCTGCGCTTCCGCGTGCTTCTGGATCGCGTAGCCGATGTCGCCGAGGTGCGCGCCGGGCTTGACCTGGTCGATGCCGAGCCACATGCATTCGTAGGTGGTCTGCACGAGGCGCTTCGCGAGGATCGAGCCCTCGCCGACGATGAACATCCGGCTGGTGTCGCCGAAGTAGCCGTTCTTGATCACCGTGACGTCGATGTTCAGCGCGTCGCCGTTCTTGATCACCTTCTCGCCCGGAATGCCGTGGCAGATCACGTCGTTGACCGAGATGCAGGTGGCCTTCGGGTACGGCGGATAGCCGGGCGGCTGATAATTCAGCGGTGCGGGGATCGTGCCCTGCTCGTTGAGCATGAATTCGTGACAGAGCCGGTCGAGTTCGGCGGTCGTGACACCCGCGACGACGTGCGGCGTGATGAAGTCGAGCACTTCGCTCGCGAGACGGCAGGCGACGCGCATCTCGGCGATGTCGTGTTCGTTTTTGAGCGTAATAGCCATCGAGGTATGCCTGGAATGCGGTGAATTGACGGATTATCGCACCTTATGGCTGGCCTCGCAGCCCCTGCCGGCGGTGCCGATGCGGGTTTTCGGGGATTGTCCGGCCGGCTGCCGCGCGGCAAGCGAAAGTGGTGGGCGACTTGAGAGCCGACAAATCGGCGTGCTATACTCTTTGGCTAAGTCGACATCCAAATGCCGAACCTGCCTCGTTTTGGGGCGGCATGGCGATGAAAGGCTTGTGGCACGCGCATTTTCGCACGTGCCGAATCGCAAGCCGGCGCAACCAAGGGTGCCGGCCGCGCGGAACGAAGGTCCTTCGGGGCGCGTTCGCGCGGCGGTACGGCAGCCGGCTTAAGACCCAACCCTCGTGGAGAATTTACATGGCAGTTACGATGCGCCAAATGCTGGAAGCGGGTGTCCACTTCGGTCACCAGACGCGCTTCTGGAACCCGAAGATGGCTCCGTTCATTTTCGGTCACCGCAACAAGATTCACATCATCAACCTCGAAAAGACGCTGCCGATGTTCACGGACGCACAGAAGTACGTGCGCCAGCTGGCAGCAAACCGCGGCACGATCCTGTTCGTCGGCACGAAGCGCCAGTCGCGTGACACGATCGCCCAGGAAGCGCAGCGCGCAGGCATGCCGTTCGTCAACGCACGCTGGCTCGGCGGCATGATGACCAACTTCAAGACGCTGAAGGTTTCGATCAAGCGCCTGAAGGACATGGAAGCGGCAGTCGAGGCAGGCGAGCTCGAGAAGATGAGCAAGAAGGAAGCGCTGCTGTTCGAGCGCGAAATCGCCAAGCTGCAGAAGTCGATCGGCGGCGTGAAGGACATGGGCGGCATTCCGGACGCAATCTTCGTCGTCGACGTCGGCTACCACAAGATCGCCGTCACGGAAGCGAACAAGCTGGGCGTGCCGGTCATCGCCGTGGTCGACACGAACCACTCGCCGGAAGGTGTGGATTACGTGATCCCGGGTAACGACGACTCGAGCAAGGCAGTCGCGCTGTACGCTGAAGGCGTGGCCGACGCGATCCTCGAAGGCCGTGCCAACGCGGTCAACGAAGTGGTCCAGGCAGCGCGCGGCGACGACGAGTACGTCGAGGAAAACGCGTAACTGGCCCCGAGCCGGCGCAAAAAGGGGGCTCTCAACAGGCCCCCTTTTTTTAAGCTTGTGCGCCGGACCTGATCGCGCTGAATCGGCGCGGGTCCGGAAACGATTTTCGGCCGTTCGCGTCCAAGCGGGCGGCGTTGTGAATACAGACTCAAGGAGCGAATGATGGCGGCAATTACCGCAAGCATGGTGGCAGAACTGCGCGCAAAGACCGACGCACCGATGATGGAGTGCAAGAAGGCGCTGACGGAAGCCGACGGCGACCTGGCCAAGGCTGAAGAGCTGCTGCGCGTCAAGCTCGGCAACAAGGCGAGCAAGGCGGCATCGCGCGTGACGGCCGAAGGCGTCGTCGCATCGTTCGTCGGCGGCAATGCAGGCGCGCTGGTCGAACTGAACTGCGAAACCGACTTCGTCGCGAAGAACGACGACTTCCTCGCATTCTCGAAGACGGTTGCAGAACTCGTCGCGACGCAGAACCCGGCCGACGTGGCCGCGCTGTCGGCGCTGCCGCTCGAAGGCTCGACGGTCGACGCAGTGCGCCTGGCACTGATCGGCAAGATCGGCGAGAACGTCTCGATCCGCCGTTTCGTGCGCTTCGAAACCGCGAACAAGATCGCGACGTACCTGCACGGCGCGCGTATCGGCGTGATCGTCGAGTACACGGGTGCGGACGAGCAGGTCGGCAAGGACGTCGCGATGCACATCGCCGCGATGAAGCCGGTCGCGCTGTCGTCGGCCGACGTGCCGGCGGAACTGATCGACACGGAACGCCGCGTGGCCGAGCAGAAGGCTGCGGAATCGGGCAAGCCGGCTGAAATCGTCGCGAAGATGGTCGACGGCAGCGTCCAGAAGTACCTGAAGGAAGTGTCGCTGCTGAACCAGACGTTCGTGAAGAACGACAAGCAGACGATCGAGCAGATGCTGAAGGCAGCGAATTCCACGGTGCAGAAGTTCGCGCTGTTCGTCGTCGGCGAAGGCATCGAGAAGCGCCAGGACGACTTCGCCGCCGAAGTGGCCGCGCAAGTCGCAGCAGCAAAGCAGCAGTAAGCAGTCAGGCAGTATCCGCGGCGGGCGTCCGCTCCGCCGCGGCCGGCGGCGCCGCCGGCCGGCCGGGAACCCCGGTCCGACCGTCGGCGCTTGCCCGAATCAGTATTTCGCCCCTACAGTTCGTGGTTGTCATCCTCTCGTCGCTCGGAAGCCCCTATGTCCAATGCCTATAAACGCGTCCTCCTCAAACTCTCCGGCGAAGCGCTGATGGGCGACGATGCCTTCGGCATCAATCGCGCGACGATCGAACGGATGGTGGCGGACATTGCCGAAGTCGTGGGTCTCGGTACGCAGCTTGCGGTCGTGATCGGCGGCGGTAACATTTTCCGCGGTGTCGCGGGCGGTGCGGCCGGCATGGACCGCGCGACGGCCGACTACATGGGGATGCTGGCGACGATGATGAACGCGCTGGCGCTGCAGGACGCGATGCGCCACGCCGGCATCGTCGCACGCGTGCAATCCGCGCTGCGCATGGACCAGGTCGTCGAGCCGTACATCCGGCCCCGCGCGATCCGCCAGCTCGAGGAAGGCAAGGTCGTGATCTTCGCGGCCGGCACGGGCAACCCGTTCTTCACGACGGACACGGCCGCCGCGCTGCGCGGTTCGGAAGTGGGCGCCGAGGTCGTGCTGAAGGCGACCAAGGTCGATGGCGTATATTCTGCCGATCCGAAGAAGGATCCGTCGGCCACGCGCTACGCGACGATCAGCTTCGACGAGGCGATCAGCCGGAATCTGCAGGTGATGGACGCGACGGCCTTCGCGCTGTGCCGCGACCAGAAGCTGCCGATTCGCGTGTTTTCGATCAACAAGCCGGGCGCGCTCAAGCGTATCGTGCTGGGCGAGGACGAAGGTACGCTCGTCCACGTGTAAACTCCCGCGGATGCGGGCAAGCGGCGTGGGTCGCCGGCCGTGGTGCGTCGCGCGCCGGGCGGGGCCCGCGTTCTTTGAAGGTTGAAGGTTTGGAGGTTGAAATGAGTGTCGCTGATGTCAAGAAGGGCGTAGAGCAGAAGATGCAGCGCTCGATCGAAGCGTTCAAGAACGATCTGGCGAAGATCCGCACGGGCCGTGCGCATACCGGTCTGCTCGATCACGTGCAGGTCGACTACTACGGTTCGATGGTGCCGATCTCGCAGGTTGCGAACCTGACGCTCGTCGACGCACGCACGATCGGTGTGCAGCCGTGGGAAAAGAACATGGTCGCGAAGGTCGAGAAGGCCATCCGCGAAGCCGATCTCGGCCTGAACCCGGCAACGGCCGGCGACCTGATCCGCGTGCCGATGCCGGCGCTGACGGAAGAGCGCCGCCGCGAGCTGACCAAGGTGGTCAAGAGCGAAGGCGAAACGGCGAAGGTCGCGATCCGCAACCTGCGCCGCGACGCGAACGAAGCGCTCAAGAAGCTCGTGAAGGACAAGGAAATCTCGGAAGACGACGAGCGCCGTGCGAGCGACGACGTGCAGAAGCTGACGGACAAGCACGTTGCCGAAGTCGACAAGCTCGTGCAGAGCAAGGAAGCCGAGATCATGACGGTCTGACGACCGTCCTCGCGCGCCGCCTTCTTCCCGCATTACTGTCTCAACGGCCATGACCTATACAAGCTCTACTGTTCGCGTGCCTGACGTCGGCGCCGTGCCGCGTCATATCGCGATCATCATGGACGGCAACGGCCGTTGGGCGACCGAACGCCGCCTGCCGCGCGTCGCGGGGCACACCCGCGGCGTGGATGCCGTGCGGGCGGTGGTCGAAGGCTGCGCGCGCGCCGGCGTCGAATACCTGACGCTGTTCGCGTTCAGTTCGGAAAACTGGCGCCGGCCGAACGACGAAGTGTCGTTCCTGATGCGGCTGTTCATCACCGCGCTCGAGCGCGAGATCGGCAAGCTGCATGCGAACGGGATCCGCCTGCGGGTGGTCGGCGATCTCGAGCGCTTCGAGCCGCGCATCCGCGAACTGATCCGCCGCGCCGAAACCAAGACGGCGCGCAACACCCGCCTGACCCTGACGATTGCCGCGAACTACGGCGGCCGCTGGGACATCCTGCAGGCGACGAAGAAGCTCGTCGAGCAGGCCGTGCGCGAGGGCCGCGAGGTCGACGTGACCGAAGACGCGTTCGCGCCGCACCTGGCAATGGCCTATGCGCCGGAGCCCGATCTCTTCATCCGCACCGGCGGCGAGCAGCGCGTCAGCAATTTCCTGCTGTGGCAGCTCGCGTACGCGGAATTCTATTTCACCGACAAATACTGGCCCGACTTCGACGGCGCGGCGCTGGCCGACGCGATCGCGTCGTATACCGAGCGCGAGCGCCGTTTCGGGCGCACCAGCGCGCAGCTCGAACCGCAATCGCAGAACGCCGATTCCCTTTCATGCTGAAGACCCGTGTGCTCACGGCGGTCGTGATGCTGGCAGTGTTGCTGCCGGTGACGCTGTTTGCGCCGCTCACCGCGTTCGGCGCGCTGATCGGCGTCGTGCTCGTGTTCGCCGCGTGGGAATGGGCGCGCCTGCTGAAGCTCGGCGCGGCCGGCTCCGTCGTCTATGCGATCGTCGCGGCGGCCGCGCTCGCGGCGACCGCGCCGCTCGGCGTCGGTGCGGCTTCGTCCCGTCCCCTTTTCATGGCAGCCGGCGTGTTCTGGCTGCTGGTCGGCCCGTTCTCGCTGCGGCGCAAGCCGGAACTCGCGGGCGGCGTGTGGCGGGCGTTCCTGCTCGCGGCCGGGCTCGTCGTGTTCGCGGCCTGCTGGCATGCGCTCGTCGCGGCGCGTGCCGAGGGTGTTCCGTTCGTACTGTCGCTGCTTCTGGTCGTCTGGCTGGCCGATATCGGTGCATACTTCGCGGGCAAAGCCTTCGGAAAGCGTAAACTGGCCATTACGATCAGTCCCGGGAAGAGTTGGGAAGGTGCGATCGGCGGCTGGTTCGCCGTGATGGTCGTCGCGGGCGTCGCGATGGCTGCGCACTGGTTTGAGCCGACCCTGTTTTCTGTATTCGCGACCCGCTACGGGATGCCCGGCGCATGGGCCGCGTTGACGCTGCTGGTCGCCTACAGCGTGATCGGCGACCTGTTCGAATCGCTGCTCAAGCGTCAGGCGGGCGTGAAGGATTCCAGCGGCCTGCTGCCCGGGCACGGCGGCGTGCTCGACCGCGTGGACGCGCTACTGCCCGTGCTGCCGCTCGCAATGCTGCTGCTTGGTTAAACCACTATTTCTGTTATGCAAAAACGTCTGACACTGCTCGGTTCCACGGGCTCGATCGGAGACAGCACGCTCGACGTGGTCGCCCGCCATCCCGAGCGTTTCTCGGTCTATGCGTTGACCGCGCACCGCAACGGCGACAAGCTCGTCGAGCAGTGCCTGCGCTTCGCACCCGAAGTCGCGGTGGTCGGCGATGCGAACACGGCGGCGCACGTCGAGGCAAAACTGCGCGCGGCGGGCAGCACGACCGTGGTGCTGTACGGGCCGCAGGCGCTCGTCGACGTGTCGAAGAGCGACGGCTGCGACACGGTCGTCGCGGCGATCGTCGGCGCGGCCGGCCTTGCGCCGAGCCTCGCGGCCGCGCGCGCCGGCAAGCGCATCCTGCTTGCGAACAAGGAATCGCTCGTGATGTCGGGCGCGATCTTCATGGACGCCGTGCGCGACCATGGCGCGATCCTGTTGCCGGTCGACAGCGAACACAACGCGATCTTCCAGTGCATGCCGCGCGACGAGAACCAGCACGGCGGGATCTCGAAGATCATCCTGACCGCGTCGGGCGGCCCGTTCCGCACGCGCGAGCCGGCCACGCTCGTCGACGTGACGCCGGACGAGGCGTGCAAGCATCCGAACTGGGTGATGGGCCGCAAGATTTCGGTCGATTCCGCGACGATGATGAACAAGGGCCTCGAGGTGATCGAGGCGCACTGGATCTTCGGTCTGCCGGGCGACCGGATCGACGTGCTGATCCACCCGCAGAGCGTGATCCATTCGCTCGTGTCGTACCGCGACGGCTCGGTGCTCGCCCAGCTCGGCAACCCCGACATGCGCACGCCGATCGCGCACGCGCTGGCGTTCCCGGAGCGTGTCGACGCGGGCGTCGACCAGCTCGACCTCGCGCAGATCGCGCAGCTGTCGTTCGAGAAACCCGATTACACGCGGTTCCCATGCCTCGCGCTCGCGCTGAAGGCGCTTGAGGAGGGTGGTATCGCGAGCGCCGCGTTGAACGCGGCGAACGAAATCGCGGTCGAAGCGTTTCTCGAGCGCCGGATCGGCTTCATGGCGATTGCGGCCACGGTCGACGCAGTGCTCAACGCGCTGCCGAACCGCAGCCCGAACGGGCTCGACGACGTCCTTGCGGCGGATGCCGAGGCACGCCGCCTCGCCGCGGAGATCATTGCGAAAGCGCCTGCGCCACGCGTGGAGCGTACTGTCTGAATGAGGTGCTCATGAACGTGCTGGTCGAACTGATCGCGTTTGCGGTGGCGATCGGGGTGCTGGTCGTCGTGCATGAGTACGGACATTATCGCGTCGCGCGCTGGTGCGGTGTGAAGGTGCTGCGTTTCTCGATCGGTTTCGGCCAGCCCGTCGCGCGCTGGGTCAGCCGCCGGACGGGCACCGAGTGGACGCTGTCCGCACTGCCGCTCGGCGGTTACGTGAAGATGCTCGACGAGCGCGAGCCGGGGCCGGGCATCAAGCCCGAGGAGCTCGACCAGGCGTTCAACCGGCAATCGGTGTTCAAGCGCATCGCGATCGTCGCCGCCGGCCCGATCGCGAACTTCCTGTTGGCAATCGTCCTGTTTTCCGTCGTATTCGCAACCGGCGTGACCGAGCCGGCCGCGGTGCTTGCGCCGCCGGCCGCCGGCACGGTGGCGGCTCGCGCGGGCTTCGACGGCAACGAGACGATCGTGTCGATCCGTGACGTGCATGCAGGCGACGCGCAGGGCGGCGAGGCCGTGCCCGTGCGTTCGTGGTCGGATTTGCGCTGGAAGCTGCTGTCCGCCGCGTTCGATCATCGCGAGGTCGTGCTCGGCGCGCGCGACGGCGGCGCGTCGACGTTCGATTTCCGCGTCGACCTGCGCAACGTTCCCGAAAGCGCGCTCGACGATGATTTCATGATGCACCTGGGCTTCGAGACCGGCGGCGGCACGTTGTCGGTGGCGTCGGTGCAGCCCGGCAGCGCGGCCGAGCACGCCGGCCTGAAGGCCGGCGACAAGCTGCTCGCGCTCGACGGCAAGCCCATCGGCGGCGCCTCGCGCTTCATCGACGCGGTGAAGCACCACGCGGGCCAGGCGGTCGATCTGCGGGTCGAGCGCGGCGGCGCCACGCAGACGGTATCGATCGTGCCGCAGGCGCAGCGCGACGACGAGACGGGGCAGCAGGTCGGCCGCATCGGCGCGGCGCTGTCGATGCATACGCCGTCGGTCGACGTGCGCTACGGGCCGATCGAGAGCCTGCGGCTCGGCGCGCACCGCACGTGGGACATCGCCGTTTATTCGCTGAAGATGTTCGGGCGCATGATTACGGGCCACGCGTCGCTGAAGAACCTGTCCGGCCCGGTGACGATTGCCGACTACGCGGGCAAGAGCGCGCGGCTCGGTCCGTCGGCCTTCCTGTCGTTCCTCGCCCTTGTCAGCATTAGCCTCGGGGTGCTGAACTTGCTGCCGATTCCCGTTTTGGACGGGGGGCATCTGTTATATTATCTGGTTGAAGCCGCGACCGGGAAAGCCGTCTCGGAGCGCTGGCAGCTGATTCTGCAAAGAGCCGGGTTGATCTGCATCGTCGCATTGTCGGCGATCGCGCTGTTCAACGACCTGGCTCGGTTAATCCATTTCTGAAGCGTCAGGCGGCGGCCAGTCGGCCGCCGCCTGATTTGATGCAGCTAAATATTGGGGATGCACGTTGTTCAAACCTCATCGCTTTGTACCTAAGACAGTTGCAGCGGCCGCGCTCGCCGCGCACGGCCTCGCGGCGCATGCAGCGGCACCGTTCGTGGTGCAAGACATCAAGATCGAGGGGTTGCAGCGCGTCGAAGCGGGTTCGGTGTTTGCCTACCTGCCGATCAAGCAGGGCGATACCTTCACCGACGACAAGGCATCCGAAGCAATCCGCGCGCTGTACGCGACGGGCTTCTTCAACGACGTGCGCATCGCCACCCAGGGCAACGTCGTGATCGTGCAGGTGCAGGAGCGTCCGGCCATCGCGTCGATCGACTTCACCGGCACGAAGGAATTCGACAAGGACAACCTGACGAAGGCGCTGCGCGCGGTGGGTCTGGCCGACGGCCGCTACTACGACAAGGCGCTCGTCGACAAGGCGGAGCAGGAGCTCAAGCGTCAGTACCTGACGCGCGGCTTCTACGCAGCCGAGGTCAAGACGACGATCACGCCGGTCGACGCGAACCGCGTGTCGATCCTGTTCGCGGTCGCCGAAGGCCCGAGCGCGAAGATCCGCCAGATCAACTTCATCGGCAACAAGGCGTTCAGCACCAGCAAGCTGCGCGACGAGATGCAGTTGTCCACGCCGAACTGGTTCTCCTGGTACACGAAGAACGACCTGTACTCGAAGGAAAAGCTCACGGGCGACCTCGAGGCCGTGCGCTCGTACTACCTGAACCGCGGCTACCTCGAGTTCAACATCGAGTCGACCCAGGTGTCGATCTCGCCCGACAAGAAGGACATGTACCTGACGGTCACGTTGCACGAAGGCGAGCCGTACACGGTGTCGGGCATCAAGCTGTCGGGCAACCTGCTCGATCGCGAAGCCGAACTGACCAAGCTGATCAAGATCAAGCCGGGCGATCGCTTCTCGGCCGAAAAGCTGCAGCAAACGACGAAGTCGATCGTCGACAAGCTCGGCGAATACGGCTATGCATTCGCGACCGTCAACGCGCAGCCGGACATCGACCAGGCGAACCACAAGGTAAACCTGAACCTCGTCGTCGATCCGAGCCGTCGCGTGTATGTGCGCCGTATCAACGTGGTCGGCAACACGCGTACGCGCGACGAAGTCGTGCGCCGCGAAATGCGCCAGCTCGAAAGCTCGTGGTTCGATTCGAACCGCCTCGCGCTGTCGAAGGACCGCGTGAACCGTCTCGGCTACTTCACCAACGTCGACGTGACGACGGTGCCGGTTGAAGGCACGAACGACCAGGTCGACGTGACCGTGAAGGTCGATGAAAAGCCGACCGGCGCGATCACGCTGGGCGCGGGCTTCTCGTCGACGGACAAGGTGGTGCTGTCGGCCGGCGTGTCGCAGGACAACGTGTTCGGCTCGGGCACGAGCCTGTCGGTGAACGTCAACACCGCGAAGAGCTACCGCACGCTGACCGTCACGCAGGTCGACCCGTACTTCACGGTCGACGGCATCAAGCGGATCACGGACGTCTACTACCGCACGTACCAGCCGCTCTACTATTCGACGAGCTCGAGCTTCCGGATCATCAGCGCGGGTGGCAACCTGAAGTTCGGCATTCCGTTCTCGGAAGTCGACACCGTCTACTTCGGCGCGGGCTTCGAGCAGAACCGTCTCGATGTCGACTCGAACACGCCGCAGAGCTACCAGGATTACGTGAACCAGTTCGGCCGCGTGTCGAACACGGTGCCGCTGACCGTCGCGTGGTCGCGCGATGCGCGTGACAGCGCGCTGATCCCGAGCCGCGGCTACTTCACGCAGGCGAACGTCGAGTACGGCGTGCCGGTCGGCAAGATCCAGTACTACAAGGCCGACCTGCAGGCGCAGTACTACTATTCGTTCTCGCGCGGCTTCATCCTGGGCATGAACCTGCAAGGCGGCTACGGTAACGGTATCGGCAACCCGTACCCGATCTTCAAGAACTACTACGCGGGCGGTATCGGCTCCGTGCGTGGCTACGAGCCGAGCTCGCTGGGCCCGCGCGACACGAAGACGAACGACCCGATCGGCGGTTCGAAGATGCTCGTCGGCAACATCGAGCTGACGTTCCCGCTGCCGGGCACGGGCTACGACCGCACGCTGCGCGTGTTCACGTTCCTCGACGGCGGTAACGTGTGGGGCAACGCGCCGGGCGGCACGAGTACCGGCGCGAACGGCCTGCGTTACGGCTACGGTGTGGGTCTCGCGTGGATCTCGCCGATCGGCCCGCTGAAGCTGAGCCTCGGCTTCCCGCTGCAGAAGCATGAAGGCGACCAGTACCAGAAATTCCAGTTCCAGATCGGGACGGCGTTCTGATCGAACGCATGACAACAGCAACGAGAGGGTAATTTTGCTAACCGGTAAGTTTTCGAAACGAGTGATGTGTGCGCTGACCGTTGCGCTGGCCTTGGGCGCGGCGACGGCGCATGCTCAGGACGTCGCCCGCATCGCGGCGGTCAATTCGGATCGGATCCTGCGCGAGTCGGCGCCCGCCAAGGTGGCGCAGACGAAGCTCGAAGCCGAGTTCGCGAAGCGCGATAAGGAACTGCAGGACCTCGCGGCGCGCCTGAAGTCGATGTCCGACTCGCTGGACAAGAACGGTGCGTCGCTGTCGGCGGCCGATCGTGCGCAGAAGCAGCGCGATCTCGCGCAGCTCGACACCGACTTCCAGCGCAAGCAGCGCGAGTTTCGCGAGGACCTGAACCAACGCCGCAACGAGGAACTCGCGGCGGTGCTGGAGCGCGCGAACAAGGTCATCAAGCAGATAGCCGAGCAGCAGAATTACGACCTGATCGTGCAGGAAGCCGTGTACGTCAGTCCGCGCATCGACATCACCGACAAGGTGCTCAAGGCGCTCGCGTCCGGCTCGACGAACTGAACGGAGCAGACGACGAATGGCATTGACGCTCGAGGAACTCGTAAAGCGGTTCGGCGGCGAGATCGCCGGCGACGCCCAGTGCAAGGTGGGCGGCCTCGCGCCGCTCGACCAGGCAGGCCCTCAGCAACTCGCATTTCTCGCGAATCCGAAGTACCTGTCGCAGGTCGAGACGACCCGCGCCGGCGCGGTGCTGATCGCGCCGAAGGATCTCGAAAAGCTGCGCGCGGCCACTGACGGCCAGCCGGCCAGCCCGCAGTCGGCCGGCCCCCGGATGGCCGGCCCCCGTAATTTCATCGTGACGCCGAATCCGTACGCGTACTTCGCGCGCGTCGCGCAGATGTTCATCGATCTCGCCACGCCGCCGCGCGCGCCGGGCGTGCATCCGAGCGCGACGATCGATCCGGCCGCACAGGTTGCCGCGAGTGCGGTGATCGGTCCGCACGTGACGGTCGAGGCCGGCGCGGTGATCGAGGACGGCGTGCAGCTCGACGCGAACGTGTTCGTCGGCCGCGGCACGACGATCGGCGCGGGTTCGCACCTGTATCCGAACGCATCGGTGTACCACGGCTGCAAGATCGGCCCGCGCGCGATCATCCATTCGGGTGCCGTAATCGGTTCCGACGGGTTCGGCTTCGCGCCCGATTTCGTCGGCGACGGCGATGCGCGCACCGGCAGCTGGGTCAAGATCCCGCAGGTCGGCGGCGTGACGGTCGGCCCGGATGTCGAGATCGGCGCGAACACGACGATCGATCGCGGCGCGATGGCGGACACCGTCATCGAGGAATGCGTGAAGATCGACAATCAGGTCCAGATCGGCCACAACTGCCGGATCGGCGCCTATACGGTGATCGCGGGCAGCGCGGGCATCGCCGGCAGCACGACGATCGGCCGCCACTGCATGATCGGCGGCGCGGCGGGCATCGCCGGCCACGTGACGCTCGGCGACTATGTCATCATCACCGCGAAGTCGGGCGTGTCGAAGTCGCTGCCGAAGGCCGGCATCTACACGAGCGCATTCCCGGCCGTCGAGCACGGCGAATGGAACCGGAGCGCCGCACTCGTGCGCAACCTCGACAAGCTGCGCGAGCGCATCAAGGCGCTCGAAACCGCGCTGGCCGCCCAGGGCGGCACGGACGCCTGACCGACGCCATGCGAGACCAGCAACCGGGCACGGCCAGCGCTACCGGCCCGGTTTGTCAGACTGGGCCGCGCGGCGGCCCGCTTCAGCCTTTGCATCACCACCGCGCAGCCTCTGCGTGAGACGAACCATCATGAGCACTGAAAAAATCAATCTCGACATCCACAAGATCCTCACGCTGCTGCCGCACCGCTACCCGATTCTGCTCGTCGACCGCGTGCTCGAACTCGAGCCGCACAAGGGGATCAAAGCGCTGAAGAACGTGTCGATCAACGAGCCGTTCTTCCAGGGACACTTCCCGAAGCGGCCGGTGATGCCGGGTGTGCTGATCCTCGAGGCGCTCGCTCAGGCAGCCGCGCTGCTGACGTTCGCGGAAGAGCAGCCGAAGGATCCGGAAAACACGCTGTACTACTTCGTCGGCATCGACGGCGCGCGCTTCAAGCGCGTGGTCGAACCGGGCGACCAGCTGATTCTGAACGTGACGTTCGAACGTTACATCCGCGGCATCTGGAAGTTCAAGGCGGTGGCGGAAGTGGACGGCAAGGTGGCGGCGGAAGCCGAACTGATGTGCACGGTCAAGACGGCCGACGCGGCGCCCTGAGCGACGCGGCACGCATGGATATCGTAACGCGAGCAACGCGACACATCATATCGAGAGGCAACGGCGCATGACCAGGATTCATCCCACCGCGATTGTCGAACCGGGCGCGCAGATCGACGAGTCCGTCGAGATCGGGCCGTATGCGATCGTCGGGCCGCACGTCACGATCGGCGCGCGTACGACGATCGGCTCGCACAGCGTGATCGAAGGTCACACGACGCTCGGCGAGGACAACCGCATCGGCCATTACGCGTCGGTCGGCGGCCGTCCGCAGGACATGAAGTACAAGGACGAGCCGACGAAGCTCGTGATCGGCAACCGCAACACGATCCGCGAATTCACGACGATTCACACCGGCACCGTGCAGGACGTCGGCGTGACGACGCTCGGCGACGACAACTGGATCATGGCCTATGTGCACATCGGTCATGACTGCCGCGTCGGCAGCAACGTGATCCTGTCCAGCAACGCGCAGATGGCCGGTCACGTCGAGATCGGCGACTACGCGATCATCGGCGGGATGTCGGGCGTGCACCAGTTCGTGCGCATCGGCGCGCATTCGATGCTGGGCGGCGCGTCGGCGCTCGTGCAGGACGTGCCGCCGTTCGTGATCGCGGCCGGCAACAAGGCCGAGCCGCACGGCATCAACGTCGAAGGCCTGCGCCGGCGCGGCTTCTCTCCCGACGCGATCTCGGCGCTGCGCAGCGCGTACCGCCTGCTGTACAAGAACGGCCTGTCGCTCGAGGAAGCGAAGGTGCAGTTGCGCGAGCTGGCGGTCGCGGGCGGCGAAGGCGATGCAGCGGTCACCGCGTTCGTCGAGTTCATCGACGCGTCCCAACGCGGCATCATCCGCTAAGCGATGTCGCTCCCGACCAATCAGCTCCGGCTCGCAATGGTGGCCGGCGAGCCGTCGGGCGATCTGCTCGCGGCGTCGCTGCTCGGCGGGCTACAAGAGCGGCTGCCCGCGTCGACCCGATACTACGGGATCGGCGGGCAGCGGATGCTCGCGCACGGCTTCGACTCGCACTGGCAGATGGACAAGCTCACGGTGCGCGGCTACGTCGAGGCGCTGGGCCAGATTCCCGAGATCCTGCGGATTCGCGGCGAGTTGAAGCGCCAGCTGCTCGCGGAGCGGCCCGACGCGTTCATCGGCGTCGACGCGCCGGACTTCAACTTCAGCGTGGAGCAGGCCGCGCGCGATGCGGGCATCCCGTCGATCCACTTCGTGTGCCCGTCGATCTGGGCGTGGCGCGGTGGGCGGATCAAGAAGGTCGCGAAGTCCGTCGATCACATGCTGTGCCTGTTCCCGTTCGAACCGGCGATCCTCGACAAGGCGGGCGTCGCATCGACGTATGTCGGTCATCCGCTCGCCGACGAGATTCCGCTCGAGCCCGACACGCAGGGCGCGCGCATCGCGCTCGGCCTGCCGGCCGACGGCCCGGTGATCGCGGTGTTGCCGGGCAGCCGGCGCTCGGAGATCGGGCTGATCGGCCCGACGTTCTTCGCGGCGATGGCGCTGATGCAGCAGCGTGAGCCCGGCGTGCGCTTCGTGATGCCGGCGGCGACGCCTGCGCTGCGCGAACTGCTGCAGCCGCTCGTCGACGCGCATCCGCAACTCGCGCTGACGATCACCGACGGCCGCTCGCAGGTCGCGATGACGGCCGCGGACGCGATCCTCGTGAAGAGCGGCACCGTCACGCTGGAAGCCGCGCTGCTGAAGAAGCCGATGGTGATATCGTACAAGGTGCCCTGGCTGACCGGGCAGATCATGCGCCGGCAGGGTTATCTGCCGTACGTCGGCTTGCCGAACATCCTGGCGGGGCGCTTCGTCGTGCCCGAATTGCTGCAGCATTTCGCGACGCCCGAGGCGCTCGCCGATGCGACGCTCACGCAACTGCGCGACGACGCGAACCGCCGCACGCTGACTGAAGTCTTTACCGAAATGCATCTTTCGCTGCGTCAGAACACGGCCGCGAAGGCCGCCGAAGCCGTTGTGCGCGTACTCGAGCAGCGCAGGGGGCGCGCATGACGGCCGCCCGTGCACCACGCCGCCGCGCATCGACCGACCTGCAGGGCGGTTTCGACTTCAGTCGGCCCGACGAGATCGTCTGCGGCGTCGACGAAGCGGGCCGCGGCCCGCTCGCGGGGCCGGTCGTGGCCGCTGCGGTGATCCTCGATCCCGCGCGGCCGATCGACGGGCTCGACGATTCGAAGGCGCTGTCCGCGAAGAAGCGCGACGCGCTGTACGACCTGATCGTCGCGCGCGCGAGTGCGTATTGCGTCGCGTCGGCCAGCGTCGACGAAATCGACACGCTGAACATCCTGCACGCGACGATGCTGGCGATGAAGCGGGCCGTCGAGGGCCTGTCGGTGCTGCCGACGCTTGCCCAGATCGACGGCAACCGCTGCCCGACGCTGACGGTGCGCGCCGAGGCGATCGTCAGCGGCGACGCGCTCGTGCCGAGCATCTCGGCCGCGTCGATTCTCGCGAAGGTCACGCGCGACCGCATGCTCGTCGATCTGCATGAACGTTTCCCGGTGTACGGCTTCAACGTGCACGTGGGTTACAGCACCCCGAAACACCTTGCCGCGCTGCGCGAGCACGGCCCGTGCGAAGTGCATCGGCGCTCGTTCGCGCCCGTGCGCGAGGCGCTCGACCTGATGACCGGTTCCCGCTGAGAACGGGCTTGCGCCGGCCGCCAGAAGGGTCGAGCGCGAGGGAAGGGGGCGCGGCGAATATCTCGCGTATTCGCCACGAGCATGACGCCACGATCGGCCTTTCTGGCGGCCCCCGCCGGAAAGGGATTTTTTAGTTTCGTGAACGGGCGTTGCCGGCCGCATTGCGACGTCGCGCGTCGCTTGGTCGGCGCGGCCCGACGGCGCGCCGTGCTTCTTGCACGCGCCCGAAGGCACTCCCCTTGGGGGACAGCCGGCAACGCACGTTCGCAAGCCCGCGATTAGCGGGAACAGGCCCCTGATGAAGAGCATTACATCCCGCGACAACCCGCTGTACAAGCGCCTGAAGGCGCTCGCGGGCTCGACGTCGCAGCAGCGGCGCGGCGGCCAGGCGCTGCTCGAAGGTTTCCATCTCGCCGGCGCGTATCTCGATACGGGCGCGACACCGGAGCTGTGCGTCGCGACCGAAGGCGCGCTCGCGCACGCCGAAGCGCAGGCGATCATCGCGCGCATCGACGCGCAGCGGGTCGTCACGCTGCCCGACGCGCTGTTCGGCCAGTTGTCGAACGTGGTCAGCGGCGTCGGTTTCCTGCTGCTCGTCGACCGGCCCGTGCAGCCGCTGCCCGAGCGCGTCACGCACACGTCGGTCGTGCTCGACGGCGTGCAGGACGCCGGCAACGTCGGCTCGATCCTGCGCAGCGCGGCGGCGGCCGGCGTGCGGCACGTGTTCTGCGCGCCGGGCACCGCCTATGCGTGGTCGTCGAAGGTGCTGCGTTCGGGGATGGGTGCGCACTTCCTGCTGTCGATCCACGAGGATGTCGAGCCGGACGCGCTCGCCGGGCGGCTCGACGTGCCGGTCGCGCTGACGGATTCGCACGGCGCGCAAGCGGTCTACGACTGCGACCTGGCGGGGCCCGTCGCATGGGTGTTCGGCAACGAGGGCGCCGGCGTGTCGGCGTTCTGGCGCGACGCGGCCACGCATCGCGTGACGATCCCGCAGCCCGGTGGAATGGAGTCGCTGAATGTCGCAGCCGCGGCGGCGGTGTGCCTGTTCGAGCAGGTGCGGCAGCAGCGGCGCGCATGACATGACGACGTTACGCATGGCGTTGCCCGCGCGTATCCCGCATCACGAAAAAAGGCCGCGTACGCGGCCTTTTTGCTGTTGGCGGCGGCCTGACGGCGGCCGGTGCGCCAGTCGTCAGTACGACTGCCGGTCGAGACGGATTTCCTGCAGGATCGTCGTCGCGATTTCCTCGATCGACTTGTGCGTCGACGACAGCCACTTGATCCCTTCGCGGCGCATCATCGCCTCGGCCTCGTTGATCTCGTAGCGGCAGTTCTCCGGCGCCGCGTACTTGCTGCCGGGGCGGCGCTCGTTGCGGATCTCCGACAGGCGCTGTGGGTCGATGGACAGCCCGAACAGCTTGTCGCGATGCGGCGACAGCGCCGACGGCAGCTTGCCGCGCTCGAAGTCTTCCGGAATCAGCGGATAGTTGGCCGCCTTCACGCCGTACTGCATCGCGAGATACAGGCTCGTCGGCGTCTTGCCGCTGCGCGACACGCCGACCAGGATCACGTCGGCTTCGGACAGGTTGCGGTTCGACTGGCCGTCGTCGTGCGCGAGCGAGAAGTTGATCGCCTCGATCCGCGTCTTGTATTCCTCGGTATCGGCGTTCTGGTGGCCGCGACCCATCGCGTGGCTCGACTTCAGCTCCAGTTCCTGCTCGAGCGGCTCGACGAAGCGCTGGAACATGTCCAGCACGAGCGCGTTCGAGCGCTTGACGATGTCGTTCGACTCGCTGTCGACGAGCGTCGTGAAGACGATCGCGCGGCGGCCGTCGTGCACCGCGGCGTCGTTGATCTTCTCGACGGTCGCATAGGCTTTCTCGAGCGAGTCGACGAACGGGAGGCGCACGAGGCGGAATTTCTGGTCGAACTGGGAGAGGATCGAATGCGCGAAGGTTTCGGCAGTGATCCCGGTGCCGTCGGAGACGATGAAAACGGTAGGCAGCATGAATCTGGGCGTCGAGCGTGAAGGGCGGTTGCGCGGGCGGCTGGAGGTTCGCCTCCAGACGCGGTGACAAGGTCGCGCCACATCCGGCAGCCGGCACGGTAGAATAGCGGCAACCTGTTGGATAAGCAATTGCGGGGGCAGGATACGAACGGCGCCCCAGGCTTGGCCGCTCGATTCAAAATTCCCGGCAAGTTCGGCGATTTGTCTGAATATATCGCCCTTCTGCCGGGATTTTTGCAAATCGGGTCGAAAGATTTTTCGCCACGGCGATTGTTTCTCCAACAGGTTGCGCAAGACGCGCCGCGCCTTTTTGCAGGCGCCCGCGTCCGAGCCCACTTGCGCAATCGAGCATTTTTTTCACACTTAGGGGCTTGTATGACTAACGCAGCAAACGTCGCAAAGGACCAGGCGTATGTAATCCCGTTCGAGCAGTTGCGGATGACCGATGTGGAGATCGTGGGCGGCAAGAATGCGTCGCTCGGCGAGATGATCAGCCAGCTTTCCGAAGCAGGCGTTCGCGTACCCACCGGTTTCGCCACGACCGCGCTCGCCTTCCGTGATTTCCTCAAGCACAACGATCTGACCGATCGCATCGCCAAGCGTCTCGAGTCGCTCGACATCGACGACGTGAAGGCGCTCGCCGAAGCCGGTGCCGAAATCCGCAAATGGATCGTCGATGCGCCGATGCAGGCACGTCTCGAAGAGGAAATTCGCGCCCAGTTCGAAATCCTGAAGAGCGGCTCGCCGGCCGAGCTGTCGTTCGCCGTGCGTTCGTCCGCGACTGCGGAAGACCTGCCCGACGCGTCGTTCGCCGGTCAGCAGGAGTCGTATCTGAACGTCGTCGGCATCGAGGACGTCCTCGATCGCATGAAGCACGTGTTCGCGTCGCTCTACAACGACCGAGCGATCTCGTATCGCGTGCACAAGGGCTTCACGCACGCCGAGGTCGCACTGTCGGCCGGCGTGCAGCGCATGGTCCGCTCGGACGTCGGCGCGGCCGGCGTGATGTTCACGATCGACACCGAATCGGGCTTCAAGGACGCCGTGTTCATCACGTCGAGCTATGGCCTGGGCGAAACCGTCGTGCAGGGCGCCGTGAACCCGGACGAGTTCTACGTGTTCAAGACGACGCTCGCGCAGGACAAGTACCCGATCATCCGCCGCTCGATCGGCTCGAAGCTGATCAAGATGGAATTCACGCAGCCGGGCGAGCCGGGTCGCGTGAAGACGGTCGACGTGTCGCACGAGCAGCGTAACCGCTATTCGATCACCGACGAAGACGTGATCGAGCTCGCGAAGTACGCGGTCATCATCGAGAAGCACTACCAGCGTCCGATGGACATCGAGTGGGGCAAGGACGGCCGCGACGGCAAGATCTTCATCCTGCAGGCACGTCCGGAAACGGTGAAGAGCCAGGCGAGCGGCAAGGCCGAGCAGCGCTTCAAGCTGAAGGGCCAGTCGCAGGTGCTGGCGACGGGCCGCGCGATCGGCCAGAAGATCGGCGCGGGCCCCGTGCGCGTGATCCAGGATCCGTCGGAAATGGAACGCGTGCAGCCGGGCGACGTGCTGGTGGCGGACATGACCGACCCGAACTGGGAGCCGGTGATGAAGCGTGCGGCGGCGATCGTCACGAACCGTGGCGGCCGCACCTGCCACGCGGCGATCATCGCGCGTGAGCTCGGCGTGCCGGCAGTCGTCGGCTGCGGCGACGCGACCGACGTGCTGAAGGACGGCGCGCTCGTCACCGTGTCGTGCGCGGAAGGCGACGAAGGCAAGATCTACGACGGGCTGCTCGAGACGGAAGTCACGGAAGTGCAGCGCGGCGAGCTGCCGGAAATCCCGGTCAAGATCATGATGAACGTCGGCAACCCGCAGCTCGCGTTCGACTTCTCGCAACTGCCGAACGCGGGTGTTGGCCTCGCGCGTCTCGAGTTCATCATCAACAACAACATCGGCGTGCACCCGAAGGCGATCCTCGAGTACCCGAACATCGACCAGGACCTGAAGAAGGCGGTCGAGAGCGTGGCGCGTGGTCACGCGTCGCCGCGCCAGTTCTACGTCGACAAGCTGACGGAAGGCGTCGCGACGATCGCCGCGGCGTTCTATCCGAAGCCGGTGATCGTGCGTCTGTCCGACTTCAAGTCGAACGAGTACAAGAAGCTGATCGGCGGTTCGCGTTACGAGCCGGACGAGGAAAACCCGATGCTGGGCTTCCGTGGCGCGTCGCGCTACATCGCGGAAGACTTCGCGCAGGCGTTCGAGATGGAGTGCCGTGCACTGAAGCGCGTGCGCGACGAGATGGGCCTGACCAACGTCGAGATCATGGTGCCGTTCGTGCGTACCGTGAAGCAGGCGGAGCGCGTCGTCGGCCTGCTCGAGAAGTTCGGCCTGAAGCGCGGCGAGAACGGCTTGCGTCTCGTGATGATGTGTGAAGTCCCGACCAACGCGATTCTTGCCGAAGAGTTCCTCGAACACTTCGACGGTTTCTCGATCGGTTCGAACGACCTCACGCAGCTCACGCTCGGCCTCGATCGCGACTCGGGTATGGAACTGCTGGCCGTCGACTTCGACGAACGCGACCCGGCCGTCAAGTTCCTGTTAAAGCGTGCAATCGATACCTGCCTCCGGATGGGCAAGTACGTCGGCATCTGCGGCCAGGGCCCGTCCGATCACCCGGACTTCGCGCAATGGCTGACCGACGAAGGCATCGTGTCGATCTCGCTGAACCCGGACACGATCATCGATACGTGGCAGGCGCTCGCCAACCGGAAGTAACGGTCGGTCATGCAGCCTTGACGAAAGGGCGGCTCACCGCTCTTTCGATGAAGGCAGAATGCAAGGTTCATGCTATAAACACCCCGGTAGGCACCGGGGTGTTTTTGTTTGTACTCGTCGAGCCGCGAACATAGCGAGCGTGAGGGCGTTTTTCGGGAGACCACAATGATGTCGGGGCATCTGTTCTGGTGGGTCGGAGTCGGCGTGCTGGTCGTCGCCGAATTGCTGACCGGCACGTTCTATCTGCTGATGATCGCACTCGGCTTTCTCGCGGGCGCGCTGCTGCAACTCGCCGGTTTCGCGCCGCACGTGCAGGTCGGGGCGGCCGCCGCGGTCGCGATCATCGCGATGATCGTGCTGCGTCGCTCGGGGCTCGGGCGCAAGCAGAAACGCGACACGTCGGCGAATCCGGACGTCAATCTCGATATTGGCTCGACCGTGACGGTCGACGCGTGGCACGACGGCCGCGCGCGCGTGCAGTATCGCGGCGCCGACTGGGACGTCGAGCTCGCGGCCGGCGAGCGTGACGATGCGCACGTGTATCAAGTGAGTGCCGTGCGCGGCAACAGCCTCGTCGTCGTCGCGAAACCCGCGCGCTGATCGTCCACGCATATAACAAGGAGGGAATACTTCATGGATTCGCTGATCATCTGGGTTGTCCTGCTCGTCATCGCCATCGTGATCGTGTCGAAGACGGTGAAGATCGTGCCGCAGCAACATGCGTGGGTGCTCGAACGATTCGGGCGCTATCACGCGACGCTGTCGCCCGGCCTCAATATCGTGCTGCCGTTCGTCGATCGGATCGCCTACCGGCACGTGCTGAAGGAAATTCCGCTCGACGTGCCGAGCCAGGTCTGCATCACGCGCGACAACACGCAGCTGCAGGTCGACGGCGTGCTGTACTTCCAGGTCACCGATCCGATGAAGGCTTCGTACGGGTCGAGCAACTTCGTGCTCGCGATCACGCAGCTCGCGCAGACGACGCTGCGCTCGGTGGTCGGCAAGCTCGAACTCGACAAGACCTTCGAGGAGCGCGACTTCATCAACCACAACATCGTGTCGGCGCTCGACCAGGCCGCCGCGAACTGGGGCGTGAAAGTGCTGCGCTACGAGATCAAGGACCTGACGCCGCCGAAGGAGATCCTGCACGCGATGCAGGCGCAGATCACCGCCGAGCGGGAAAAGCGCGCGCTGATCGCCGCATCCGAAGGCCGCAAGCAGGAGCAGATCAACCTCGCGTCGGGCGCGCGCGAGGCCGCGATCCAGAAGTCCGAAGGCGAGCGGCAGGCCGCGATCAACCGGGCGCAGGGTGAGGCGTCCGCGATTCTCGCGGTGGCCGAGGCGAACGCGCAAGCAATCCAGAAGATCGCGGGCGCGATCCAGTCGCAGGGCGGGATGGATGCCGTGAACCTGAAGGTCGCCGAACAATATGTCGGCGCGTTCTCGAACCTCGCGAAACAGGGCAATACGCTGATCGTGCCGGCGAACCTGTCGGATCTCGGCACCGCGATCGCGTCCGCGCTGACGATCGTCAAGAACGCAGTGCCCGCCGAGGGCGGGAAGGGCTGAGCGTACGCGCGGTTCCAGGCGCAGGCGGCCGTGGCATGCGCCGCGCATGCGGCGAATCGTCGCACGGCGGAATCGCGATCACGATCGCATTTGCATGGCGACGGGCGGCGCAGCGCTTCATCCGGCGCGCTGATCGGCTACTCGATCGGCTACTCGATCGGCACCCGCACGAATCACGCGATACGAAGCAACACGGCCCGCTTCGAGCGGGCCGTGTCGTTTGCGATGCGGATCGGGTGGGTCAGGTACCGGCGCGCATGATGCGGGCCTTTTCGCGTTCCCAGTCGCGCTTCTTCTCGGTTTCGCGCTTATCGTGCAGCTTCTTGCCCTTCGCGAGCGCGATGTCGCATTTCACGCGACCGCCCTTGTAGTGGAAGTTCAGCGGCACGAGCGTGTAGCCGCGCTGCTCGACCTTGCCGATCAGTTTCTTGATTTCCTCGCGGTGCAGCAGCAGCTTGCGCGTGCGGACCGGATCGGGCGTGATGTGCGTCGAGGCTTCGGGCAGCGGGCTGATGTGGGTGCCGATCAGGAAGATCTCGGCGTTCTTGACGACGACGTAGCCTTCCTTGATCTGGCCGCGCCCGGCGCGCAGCGCCTTGACTTCCCAGCCCTCCAGCACGAGCCCCGCCTCGTAGCGTTCCTCGATGTGATAATCGAAGTGCGCTTTCCTGTTGTCGATGATGCTCATGAAAGGATTGGGCCAACTCGTTTAAAATCACGATTTTAGCAAAGCGGGGCGAGAATCGCCCGGCTTGCGTTCTCACTTCGAGCGATGCCGCGCGATTTATGGCAGATGTCCAGAAAACAGTATTGATCCGTCATTCGGCGGAACAGATGTTCGACCTCGTCACCGACGTGGCCGACTACCCCAATTTCCTGCCCTGGTGCGGCGGCGTCGAGATTCGCCGTCAGGACGACCGCGGGATGGAAGCGCGCATCGACATCAACTTCAAGGGTATCAAGCAGCATTTCGCGACGCGCAATACGCAGCAGCGCCCGACGAGGATCGACATGGAGTTCGCGGACGGCCCGTTCAAGAAGTTCACGGGCTCGTGGCGCTTCATTCCGCTGCGCGCCGATGCGTGCAAGATCGAATTCGCGCTGCACTACGAGTTCTCGAGCATCCTGCTCGAGAAGATCATCGGGCCGGTGTTCAGCCATATCGCGAACACGTTCGTCGATTCGTTCGTGAAGCGCGCCGACCAGCGCTACGGGAAGGGGTGACGCGATGCTGTCGATCGAAGTCTGCTACGCGCTGCCGGATCGCCAGACGCTGATTCCGGTGTCGCTGCCCGAAGGCGCAACCGTGCGCGCGGCAATCGACGCCAGCGGGGTGCTCGCGCTGCACCCGGAGATCGATCTCGCACACGCGAAAACCGGCGTGTTCGGCAAGCTCGCGCCCCTCGACGCGCCGCTCGCCGACCACGACCGTGTCGAGATCTACCGTCCGTTGATCGTCGATCCGAAGCTCGCGCGCCAGCGGCGCGTCGACAAGACCCGCCGCGAGGGCTCCGTCGAGGGCCGCAAGTGGATGCACAAGGACGCGCGCTGACGCGTTGCTCCGGCGCTTTCGTTCCGATTCGTCAGACCAGACGCGGCCGCGCTCAGTGGGCCGTGACGTTCGCGCGGCCGGCCGTATCGCCTCCCGCGTGCGTGTCGCCGTGCCGGCGCACCGATGCATAGACGCCCGCCAGCAGCAGTGCGAGCGCCGCGATCTCGAGCGCGCGCGGCATCCGGTGGTCGTAGACGAACGCGTAGAGCATCGCGAACACGGTTTCGAACACGATCAGCTGGCCCGACAGCGTGAGCGGCAGCCGCTTCGACGCCGCGTTCCACAGTCCGTTGCCGAGCCACGACGCGCCGACCGCCAGCGCCAGGTTCAGCAGCCAGAACAGCTGCCAGCGCGATGCCGGGACGGCCGCCTGCGCCGTGCCGGCCGGCAGCGCGAGGATCGCGAGCCAGCAGAGACCGCCGATCAGGCCCGTCACGACACCCCACAGCACCGACCATTCGTTGCCGCCGAAATGATGGTGGCGCTGCAAGTAGCGCGCGTTCGCGACCGCGTACCAGGTCCAGCTGGCCAGCGCGCCGCTTGCGCACGCGATGCCGGCGAGCTTCTGGCCGAGCGTCGTCGCGTGCGCGGCTTCCGAGGTGAAGAGGTCGACGTTGATGCAGACGATGCCGGCGATCACCAGCGCGAGCGGGGCGGCGAGACGCCGCAGCGGCACCGCGCCATGGTCGCCGAGGCCCGCGAGCGTGACGGTCACGGGCAGCACGCCGACGATCAGCGAGCTGGGCGCGATGCCGATCAGGTGCACGGCGCCGGACAACAGCATGTAGTACGCGACGTTGCCGACGAGCGCGAGCTTCACGAGCGCGACGAGATCCTCGCGGGTCAGCCGCGCGAGCAGCGAGCGGGCCGCCGGCAACGCCGCCGCCAGCGATACGAGGCCGTACATCGCATAGCGGCCCGCGCTCAGCAGCAGCGGCGAGAAGTCGGTCATCAGCCGCGGCACGAGAAACACCATGCCCCACAACGCGCCTGCGAGGACGCCATACACTACACCGCGCTGCATCGACTGCTCCGAACGAAAGACTGACGAGCGCGCATCTTAGCGACGGCGGCGCGAGCGCGTCTTGTTCATTCCTGCACTCGGAAGCGGGTGGCGTTCGGGATCGGCCGCGAGCGCTGCCGCGATCCGGTCCTGTTTGTCGCGGGTCGCGGATCGCGGATCGCGGATCGCGGCGGGCAGGCACGCCTTGCAACGACCGGCGGATCAGCTCTCGGCCGGTTCGGCCGCCGCCGCACTGTCGCCCGCCGCGGATGACCGCGCGGGGCGGCGTACGGCGCGCAGCTTGCCGCTGTTGCCGCCGCCGCAGTAGAACGTGTCGCGACCGTCGGACTCCAGCCCCGACACGCCGACGCCGGGCGGCATGTCGACCTGCTCGAGCACTTGCCCGGTGCGCGGGTCGATCCGCCGCAGCTCGCTCTGGTCTGCCTCCCAGGTGCCGTGCCACAGCTCGCCGTCGACCCACGTCACGCCGGTGACGAAGCGGTTCGATTCGATCGTGCGCAGCACGGCGCCCGATTGCGGATCCACCTGATGAATCTTGCGCTCGCGGTATTGGCCGACCCACAGCGTGCCTTCGGCCCAGGCGAGCCCGGAATCGGCGCCGCCGCCGGGCGCGGGTATCGTCGCGAGCACGCGGCCCGAGTCGGGATCGATCTTCTCGATGCGGTCGTCGACGATCTGGAACAGATGGCGCCCGTCGAACGCGGTGCCCGCGTGCGCGGCGACGTCGAGTGTGCGCACGGTCGTGCCGCGTTCCGGGTCGAGCGCGTTCAGCTTGTCGCCGGACGCGAACCACACGTACTGCCCGTCGAACGTGACGCCGTGCACGCCGTCGCCGCCCGGAAACGGGCCGTATTCGCGGAGGATGTTTGCCGTGGATCGTTTCATGTCTGTCGCCTCGTCGTTGGTGTACTCATCCTAGTCGCCCGGCAGCGGCGCGGGGAGTAACAAGGTCGTCGCGAATCCGGGCAGCGGCGGCGTCATCCAGCGGCGCGCGCGACCGCGGCCGAGCGCCTGCACCTTGTCCGCCTCGGCGAGCGCGTCGAGCGCACGCTGGACGGTGCGCTGACTCGCACCGAGCGCGAGGGCCAGTGCGGAACTCGACCACGCCTCGCCGTCCGCGAGCAGCGCGAGCACGGCCGCGTGGCGGTCGTCGACGGGGCGCGCGAGCACGACGGTCTCGCGCGGGCCGAGCGGTTCGAGCGCGAAGCCGTGCGGCGTCGCGGTGACGTTCGCGAGCGGCCGCAGCATCGCGCGCAGGCGGCCGATCTCGACACGCAGGCGGGCGCGATGCGATTCGTCCGCGTGTTTCGCGCGAAACGCCGCGGCGACAAGCGCGTTTCTCGACACGTCCCCGGGCCATGCCTCGCCGAGCATGCGGGCGAGCACGAACAGCACCGGGCGGCGCGCGAGCGACACGGTCGTGCGCGCGTCGCGCACCGCGTGGCGGCATGCATCGACGACGAGTGCGTTCGATTCCAGCAGCGCCTCGACGTCGTCGAGCAGCACGAGCCGCGACGCGCCGCGCGCGATGAGCCGCGCGGCCGGCGTATCGAGCACGCGCGCGGTCGTGTCGACTTCGGCCGTCAGCGCCGCGATGCCGGCGTCCCGTGCGGCCGCGCGCGCACGGGCGAGGGCCATGCGCGCCGCGTGCGGA